>NZ_JAFLMY010000090.1:0-312 GCF_017313375.1 Agrobacterium sp. Ap1 | reverse complement strand
GGCAATGTAACAATCAATCTTCTCGACACTCCTCGGCCCAAGCCGAACATCCAATTGGGCCGCCTAAGCGGCCCTTTTCGTTTAAAGGTCTTTGCAGGACAAAACCAATGAAGGATCGCTCACAGGCGCAAGCCGGTGCGCCCCTTACAGGAGACAAAACATAACGGTTTTGCTCCGGCACAGTCCGCCAACGATTAATCGTTGGCGTAATCGCGATAAATCCCAAAGGGATTTACGCTTGGCGCGGGGTGGAGCAGCCCGGTAGCTCGTCAGGCTCATAACCTGAAGGCCGCAGGTTCAAATCCTGCCCCC
>NZ_JAFLMY010000012.1:0-164915 GCF_017313375.1 Agrobacterium sp. Ap1 | reverse complement strand
TGCTTGAACAACCCAACCCTACCGGAAAATCCCGATGACCACCCTTATTCAGCTACACCATCTCCCGGGACACGATCCGCTGATTTGCGTACCAGCCACGTTACTGCATTCAGCGACCTTAATGACGGCAGATACGCCGTTGAAAATTGGAGCGCAGGATTGCCATGATCGGGAAAACGGTGCCTACACCGGAGATATTTCCGCCGGCATGATTGCCGATAGTTTTGGCAGCCATGTCATCATTGGCCACTCCGAACGACGCACCAGATACCGGGAAGACGACGCCCTGGTGCGATCCAAGACAATTGCCGCGCATAAGTCCGGATTGATTGCCGTCGTCTGCATCGGCGAAACGGAAGAGGAGAGATCGAGCGGCCGGACGCTCGACGTGCTTCGGTACCAACTGGCTAGATCATTGCCCGACGGCGCGACGGGAGAGAATACCGTTATTGCCTATGAGCCGGTTTGGGCGATCGGTACAGGTCGTACGGCCTCGATCGCAGATATTGCAGAAGCACACCGCTTTATCCGTTCCGAACTCTGCAAACGCTTCAATAGCGAGGGCGATCGTATGAGGATTTTGTACGGTGGGTCGGTAAAACCCTCGAATGTCGATGAAGTTCTGCACGTGGAAAACGTGGATGGAGCGCTTGTCGGAGGTGCCAGCCTGACGGCCAATGACTTCCTGTCCATCTGCAGCGCCTATTGACGGTCCTCGCCGTCAACCAATCGGTTTTCGGGGCGCCCGTCGCTTCTATATGACGGGCGCCACCAAGTCCTCAAGTGCGGATGCGCGCGGCCTCAGCTAACCGGGATCGAGTGAAGCCAACCGTGGCTGTCGGCAAGTGCCTGGGTCTGGATACCGACCAGCTTGTCTCTTAACAGGGTCGTGACCGCTCCCGTCTCGCCGGTGCCGATGGTGAGCGAGCCGCTGCGATGCTTCAATTCTCCGATACCGGCAACGACAGCCGCCGTGCCACAGGCGAAGGCTTCGACCAGGCGGCCGGAGGCGACATCCGCCTGCAGCTCGTCAAACGCGTAAGGGCGTTCTTCAACGGCGATATTGTTGTCCTTCGCGAGCGTCAGGACGGAGTTGCGGGTAATGCCGGGCAGGATTGTGCCGAGCGGCGGCGTGACCATCGATCCGTCGTTGAAGACGAAGAAGATGTTCATGCCACCGAGTTCCTCGATCCATTTGCGCTCGGCGGCATCAAGGAACAGGACCTGATCGCAGCCTTGGCTGCCGGCTTCGGCCTGGGCAACCAGGCTTGCTGCATAATTGCCGCCACACTTGGCAGCACCCGTGCCACCGACAGCCGCACGGGTATAATCTTCGGAAACCCAGATCTTCACCGGCTTGGCGCCGCCCTTGAAATAGGGACCGACAGGCGAGGCGATGACGCAGAAGATATATTCCTTCGACGGCCGGACACCGAGGAAGGACTCGTTGGCGAACATGAAGGGGCGAAGATAGAGGCTGCCGCCATTGCCTTCCGGCACCCATTTCCTGTCCACGGCGACCAGCTTCTCGATGGCGGCGAGAAAATCCTCTTCAGGCAGTTCGGGCATTGCGAGCCGGCGTGCCGAGGCGTTGAAGCGTTTTGCGTTCTGATCCGGGCGGAACAGCACGACCTTGCCATCGGCAGCCCGGTAGGCCTTCATGCCTTCGAAGATTTCCTGCGCGTAGTGAAGCACGCTGCTGGCCGGATCAAGAGCGAAGGGTGCACGAGCGGTTACCTGCGCCGAATGCCAGCCCTTGTCGGCGCTCCAGTGAATGACGGCCATGTGATCGCTGAACAGCGTTCCGAAACCGAGGTTCTGGAAGGCGAGGGCGCGATCGGCCTCTGCCATGGGTTTAGCATTCTTGACGATTTCGAATTCCAGCATGGGTCACCTAGAGATATGGATCGGCCGCTCAAACGCGGCTTTGTCGGCGTTGTTGAATCACGGCGACTGCCTTTCGGCAAGCCCAAGCAGTCGTCTTGCCTGTTTCAAATGCGGTTTATCGATCATCCGGCCGTTGAAGTTAAGCACTCCCTGTCCCGGATTGGCGGAAAATGCGTCCACAATCGCCTGTGCCTGCGCCAATTCCTCGGCTGTCGGGGTGAATGCCGCATTGATGACAGGCAGCTGTTCGGGATGGATCGCCATCATGCCGGTAAAGCCGTCCCGTCTTGCACGCCGGGCATAGACGGCCAGCCCGTCGAGATCACGAAATGCCGGATAGACCGTTTCGATTGCCTCCACGCCTGCGGCATGCGCGCCGAAGAGGGTGAGCGAGCGGAGCATTTCATAGGGTGGTGTATAGCGCCCGTCCTCCTCGCGTGAACCCGTGGCGCCGATTGCAGCCGGCAGGTCTTCCGCGCCCCAGGTGAGGCCAAGGATCAAATGCCGGACGCTCCGATAACTGCCGAGTTCGAACACCGCCGCCGGCGTTTCGGTGGCAATCGGCAGGATGGGAATGCCCGGAGCGCGTACAGCCATCGCCTCGACACTTGCTCCCCCCTCGGCTTTAGGCAGCACGAAAGCATCGGGCTTCACATCCTTCAACGTGTCGAGATCATCCCCCAGAAAGCCGCTGTCGAGCGGGTTTATTCGGACGAAGAGTTTTCGGTCTCGTCTGGCGGAACGGAGAAATTCGGCGGTCATTTGCCTCGCCGTCGCCTTTGCCTCGAGCGCGACGGAATCTTCCAGGTCGAGGATCAGCGCATCGGCATCCAGCCCGAGCGCTTTTTCCATCCGGTCCGGCCGGTCACCGGGGACGAAAAGCAGGGAGCGCAATGTCATTGCGGCCTCCGGTGAAGAAGGGCGCTGCGCAGGCATTGGCAGACGATCTCGTTGCGCTGGTTGATCAGTTCATGGCGGAAGGTGACGATACCGGCCGCTGGTCGCGAACGGCTTTCCTTCAGCTCGACTATTTCGGTTTCCGCCCTCATCGTGTCGCCAATAAAGACCGGCTTGGGCATGGTGAGCTTGTCGTAACCCAGATTGGCAACGAGTGTTCCGAGCGTCGTATCGCTGACGGAAAGCCCGACCATCAGCGCGAAGGTGAAGGTGCCGTTGACGATGATCCGGCCGAATTCGCTCGCCTTTGCCGCCTCGATATCGAGATGCAGCGGCTGTGGATTATGGGTCATGGTGGAGAAGAGGAGATTGTCGGTTTCCGTCACCGTGCGGCGGATCTCGTGGGCGATCCGGTCGCCGATGGTCCAGTCCTCGAAATAGCGTCCGGCCATCATTGGTCTCCCTCGATGCGCACGAGCAGGCTGCCTTCCGTAACCTGTGCGCCGGACATGGCCTTGAGTTCGACAACGGTGCCGTCGAAAGGCGCACTCAACGTCTGTTCCATCTTCATTGCCTCGATCACCACGAGTGGCTGGCTGCGGACGACCTTCTCTCCCTCACCGACAGATACGGCGATGACGGTGCCGGGCATGGGGGCGATGATCGCGCCATCCGCATGGTTGTGGCTTCCACTGGCGTGATCGGCGCGAGGCGAGCTGAAAGGCCATGCCGCGCCATCGACAAAGACGACATCTGCGGGGCCATTACCGCTTTTGCGCCGGGAAGGGTCCAGGGTCACCAGATAGGGGCGGCCGTCTACTTCCACGCTCACCAGCCGATAGGCCTCCGCATTCAGGCGGAATCCGGCAAGCGCGGTCCATGGCTCCTGCGCGCCGGTCGGCAGGAGTGCTGCGGCAGCCGCCTGCAACACGCGCTCGTCGGGTTCTGTCGATGGAACAAGATCGGCCAGATGGCGGGCGATGAAGCCGGTATCGACGGCGCCCTCCAGAAAATCCGGGTGTTTCAAGGTGCGTGCCAGAAAGGCGGCATTGGTGCGAACGGGCCAGATTTCGACGCTCGCCATGGCATGGGTAAGTGTGTTTGCTGCCTGTCGGCGGCCTGGGGCATGGCTGATCAGCTTGGCGATCATCGGGTCGTAATGGGCGGTCACCTCGTCGCCTTGCTCGACGCCGCTATCGACGCGAACGCTTGGCGGAAGGCGCAGATGCTCCAACAGGCCGGTGGAGGGCAGGAAATTGTTGGACGGGTTTTCGGCGTAAAGCCGCGCCTCCATCGCCCAGCCGTTGATGGAAAGCTCGTCCTGCCTCAGTGGCAAGCGCTCGCCCGAAGCGACCCGGATCTGCCATTCCACCAGATCCTGCCCGGTAATTGCCTCGGTAACCGGATGTTCTACCTGCAGCCGCGTGTTCATTTCCATGAACCAGATGCGGTCGGCACGCAGTCCTTCGGAGGCATCGGCAATAAACTCAACCGTTCCGGCCCCGACATATTCCACCGCCCTTGCTGCTTTGACGGCGGCATCGCAGACGGCGTCGCGTGTTGCCGCGTCCATACCCGGTGCGGGGGCTTCCTCAATCACCTTCTGATGGCGGCGCTGCAATGAGCAGTCGCGCTCGAAGAGATGCACGACATTGCCGAACGTATCGCCAAAAACCTGAACCTCGATATGCCGCGGCGACAGGATGTATTTCTCGATCAGAACCCGGTCGTCACCAAAGGAGGAAGCCGCCTCGCGCCGGCAGCTTTCTAGTGCTGCGAGAAAATCGGAAGCCGTATCGACCTTGCGCATGCCTTTGCCGCCGCCGCCCGCAACGGCCTTGATCAGCACCGGATAACCGATCGCTTCGGCTTCCCGCTGCAGCCGGGCGGGATTCTGGTCTTCGCCGAGATAACCCGGCGTGACCGGCACGTTTGTGGCGATCATCCGTTGCTTGGCGGCGTCCTTCAGCCCCATGGCGCGGATGGCGGCGGGCGGAGCGCCCACCCATGTCAGCCCATTCGCGATAACAGCCTCTGCAAATTCGGCATTTTCCGACAGAAACCCGTAGCCGGGATGAATCGCCTGAGCGCCTGTCTGTCGGGCCGCGTCGAGAATACGGTCATGGCGGAGATAGCTGTCTCGCGCCGCGGCTGGACCGATATGTACCGCTTGATCGGCCTCGCGCACAAAGGGCATGGCGGCATCTGCATCGGAATATACGGCAATGGTGCGAATGCCGAGCCGGCTTGCGGTGCGGATGATGCGGCGGGCGATTTCTCCGCGATTGGCGATCAGCAGGCTTTCAATCACCGGTCATCCTCCTCACATCCTAAACAGGCCGAACTGCGCACGGTCGGGGATCGGCGCGTTCAGCACTGCGGAGAAGGCCAGCCCCAGCACGTCGCGGGTCTGGGCGGGATCGATTACGCCGTCGTCCCAAAGCCTGGCGGTTGCGTAATACGGATTGCCCTCGTCCTCGTATTTCTGCCGGATCGGGGTCTTGAAGGCTTCCGCTTCCGCTGCACTCCATGTCTCGGCATTGCGATGCACGGAGGCGAGGACGGATGCCGCCTGTTCGCCGCCCATGACGGAAATCCGCGCATTCGGCCATGAAAACAGGAAGCGTGGCTGGTAGGCGCGACCGCACATGCCGTAATTGCCGGCGCCGAAACTGCCGCCGATCAGCACGGTGATCTTTGGAACGGAAGCCGTTGCGACAGCCGTCACCAGCTTTGCACCGTTCTTGGCAATGCCTTCCGCCTCATATCTGCCGCCGACCATGAAGCCGGAAATATTCTGCAGGAACAGCAGCGGAATACGGCGCTGGCAGGCAAGCTCGATGAAATGCGCGCCCTTCAAGGCGCTTTCCGAAAACAGCACGCCACTATTGGCCAGAATGGCGACCGGAATACCCCAGATGCGGGCAAAACCGCAGACGAGCGTCGAACCGTAGAGGGGCTTGAACTCCTGCAGTTCCGATCCGTCGACGACGCGGGCGATGACCTCGCGCACATCATAGGGCGTGCGCACATCCTGCGGCACGACGCCGTAAAGCTCTGACGTCTCCCGCAGAGGAGGGCGCGGATTTGCGATCTCGATATCGACTGCCTTTGGCCGGTTGAGGGTCGCCACGATATCCCGGACGATCAACAGCGCATGTTCGTCATTCTCGGCGACATGATCGACGACGCCTGATTTTCTTCCATGGGTTTCCGCGCCGCCCAGTTCCTCGGCCGAAATCACTTCACCGGTCGCGGCCTCCACCAGCGGCGGGCCGGCGAGGAAGATCGTGCCCTGATTGCGCACGATCACCGTCTCGTCGGACATGGCCGGAACATAGGCGCCGCCCGCCGTGCAGCTTCCCATCACGCAGGCGATCTGCGCGATACCCGCCGCCGACATCTGCGCCTGATTGTAGAAGATCCGGCCGAAATGATCGCGGTCCGGAAAGACTTCCGCCTGATGCGGCAGGTTGGCCCCGCCGGAATCAACCAGATAGATGCAGGGCAGGCGGTTTTCAGACGCGATCTCCTGTGCCCGCAAATGCTTCTTCACCGTCATCGGGAAATAGGCGCCGCCCTTCACCGTCGGGTCATGCGCGACGATCATGCATTCGCGGCCCGACACCCGACCGATGCCGGTGATCATTCCAGCAGCCGGTGCTTCATCGCCATACATGCCGCCTGCTGCAAGCTGGCCGATTTCCAAGAGCGGCGAGCCGGGATCTAGCAGCCGCTGCACCCGGTCTCTGGGCAACAGCTTTCCGCGTGCGACATGGCGCTCGCGATGGCTTTCCGATCCGCCGCGCGCAGCCGCCGCAACTTTCTCCCGCAGTTCTTCGGAAAGCGCGCGGTTATGCGCCTCATTGGCCTTGAAGCCTTCGGAATTGCGATCGAGCGTGGTCCGGATCTGGGGCATCAGCCGTTGCCCCCGGCACCAATCACTTCTCGGCCGATCAGCATGCGGCGCACTTCATTGGTGCCGGCACCGATATCGAGCAGCTTGGCGTCGCGCCAGAAACGCTCCACCGGCCAATCCTTCGTATAGCCCGCGCCTCCGAGCGCCTGGATAGCCTGTTCGGCGACCTTTACTGCGCTTTCCGACGCATAGAGGATGGCACCGGCGGCGTCCTGCCTTGTTGTGCGGCCTGCATCGCAGGCGCGTGCCACGGCATAGACATAGGCCCGGGCTGAGTTCAGCGCCACGACCATATCGGCGACCTTGGCCTGCATCAGCTGGAAACTGCCGATCGGCACTCCGAACTGTTTTCGCTCCCGCAGGTAAGGCAACACGACATCGAGGCAGGCCTGCATGATGCCGAGCTGGATGCCGGACAGCACGACCCGCTCGTAATCGAGGCCGGACATCAGCACTTTCGCGCCGCCGTTCAGCGGTCCCATGAGATTTTCCTGCGGCACGAAGCAGTCGTTGAAAACGAGCTCGGCGGTCGGCGAGCCGCGCATGCCGACCTTGTCGATCTTCTGGCCGATGGAAAAACCGGCAAAACCCTTCTCGATCAGGAAGGCGGTGATGCCCTTCGATCCGGCGTCGGGTTCCGTCTTGGCGTAGACGACGAGGGTCTGGGCATAGGGCGCATTGGTGATCCAGAATTTGGTGCCGTTCAGGCGAAAGCCGCCTTCGACCCTGTCGGCTCGCAATCGCATGGAGACGACATCCGAACCTGCACCTGTCTCCGACATGGCGAGGCTTCCGACATGGTCTCCGGAAATCAGGCCGGGGAGATATCTTGCCTTCTGATCGGGCGTTGCCCAGCGTGCGATCTGGTTGATGCAGAGGTTGGAATGCGCTCCGTAGGACAGGCCAACGGAGGCCGAGGCGCGGCTTACCTCCTCGCAGGCGATGACATGTTCCAGATAACCCAGTCCAAGCCCGCCATCGTCTTCCGCAACCGTGATGCCATGCAGCCCGAGCGCACCCATTTCCGGCCAGAGTTCGATGGGAAAGCGATCCTTCGCATCGATTTCGGCGGCGATTGGCACAATGCGTTCGCGCGCAAAACGCTGCGTCGTCTCGCGGATCGAGCGAGCCATATCGCTAAGGCCAAAATCCATGTCAGTCATCGGGCCTCCTCCCAGATAGCCGTTCCGTTTAGATATGCAGCGCGTGTCCCATCGCCTTGAGCGCCGCCTCCTGCAGGGCTTCGCTGCGTGTCGGATGGACATGGATCGTGCCGGCGATATCCTCCAGCCGAGCCCCCATCTCGATTGCCAGCGAAAATGCCGCCGAAAGTTCGGATACGCCTGACCCGACCGCCTGCAGCCCCAGTACGAGATTGGTATCGGCGCGCGCCACAATGCGGACAAAACCGTCTTCGTCCTGCATCGTCATCGCCCTTCCATTGGCGGTGAAGGGGAACTGCCCGACCTTCACTTCGTAGCCTTGAGCGCGTGCTTCTGCCGGTGAAAGCCCGGCGCTGACGATTTCCGGATCGGTGAAGCAGATCGAGGGGATGGAGCGCTTGTCCCAGGCGCGCTTTTTCCCCGCAACTATCTCCGCCACCATCTCGCCCTGCGCGATGGCGCGATGCGCCAGCATCGGTTCGCCGGTGACATCGCCGATCGCATAGACGCCACGCATCGAAGTGCGACAGCGATCGTCGATACGCAGGTATGGACCGGATCGATCGAGATCGAGGTCTTCAAGCCCGGACCCGACGCTGCGCGGACGGCGGCCGACGGCAACGAGGATATGATCTGCCGGCAGTTCCTGCCGTCTATCCGGTCCTTCGACAACCAGCGCATCGCCCTTCTCGGAAAGCCCGATCGCTTTGGTGTTGGTGAAAAGCCTGATGCCGCGCTCAGTCAGCCTGCGTGTCACAGGCTTGATCAGGTCGGCATCGTAGATCGGCAGGATCTGCGCCGTCGCTTCCACCACGGTTACCTCCGATCCGAGCTTCGCAAAAGCGGTGCCGAGCTCCAGCCCGATATAACCGCCGCCGACCACGATGAGCCTGTTCGGCACTTGCCTAAGCGACAGTGCTTCGGTCGAGGAGATGACGGGTCCACCGAAGGGCAGGGCTGGAAGTTCGACCGGGTCGGAGCCTGTGGCGATCACCACGGTTTCCGCGCGAACGATCTGCTGGCCGGTTTCGGTTTCCACCTCCACCGTCTTGCCGTCACTGAAACGGGCGCGGCCGGAAACGATCTTGACGCGGGCCTTCTGCAACAGGCCGGAAACACCGCTTGTCAGCCGCCCGACAATGCCGTCCTTCCAGGTCATGGTGCCGGCAAGATCGATCGACGGTTGATCGACGCGAATGCCCATTGCATTGCGTCCGCCTGCCATCTGCCGTGTTGCATCAAAAACCTCCGCCGCGTGGATCAGCGCCTTGGAAGGGATGCAGCCGATGGTGAGGCAGGTGCCGCCGGGCTTGGCAGCCTCGACGATGACCGTATCGATGCCGAGCTGGCCGGCGCGGATGGCGCAGGCATAACCGCCGGGGCCGGCGCCGATGACGAGAAGCTTGCAGGAAATCTCTTTCATGGCTCACCCTTCGATGAAGATCAGGGCTGGAGTTTCAAGCAGTGTGCGCAGGCGCTGGATAAAGGTTGCCGCGTCAAAACCGTCTATGATGCGGTGGTCGAAGCTGGAGGAGAGGTTCATCATCTTGCGCGGCACGAATTGCGCCCCATCCCAGAGCGGGCGGGCGGCGATCTTGTTGACGCCGACGATCGCCACTTCCGGATGATTGATGACCGGCGTTGAGACGATGCCGCCGAGCGCGCCGAGCGAACTGATGGTGATGGTCGAACCGGTCAGCTCGTCACGCGTGGCGGTACCGGAACGGGCGGCCTCCGCCAGCCGGTTCATTTCCGTTGCGCAATCCCAGATACTGCGTGCTTCTGCGTGCCTGACGACCGGTACGGTGAGGCCTGACGGTGTCTGGGTGGCGATACCGATATTCACCGCGCCGGACCGGGTCAGTATACTGGCATCACCATCGAATGTAGCGTTGATGTCGGGCTGATCGGTTACCGCCTTGACCATTGCCCGCATCAGGAAAGGAAGGAGCGTGAGTTTCGGTTGGTCGGGCTTGCGCGCACTGTTCATCGTCGCCCGCAACTCCTCCAGCGCCGTCACGTCGACCTCTTCCACATAGGTGATATGAGGGATGCGCGAGGTGGAAAGCGTCATCTTCTCGGCGATGCGGCGGCGAAGGCCGGTGAGCTTGATCTCCTCCTTCGAGGTCTTCCTGGCAAAACCCTGCTGCGGGGCCGGTGCCTCCTTGCCATGGGCAAGGAATTGCTCGACATCCTCGCGCAGGATGCGCCCGGCCGGCCCCGTTCCGCTCAACTGGCGAAGGTCTATGCCGTTGTCTCGTGCCAGCAGCCGCACCGATGGAGCGGCAAGCGGCTTGTCCATCTCCGTTGATAGGGTTGAAGAGAGGGACGGTGCCGGTGACGTAACGGGCGTGGCAGGTTTCGTTGGTTTTTCAGCGGGCTCGGCCTTCTCTGGCCTAGGTTCTTCGGCCTTGACCGGCTCAGGAGCGGTGACTTCGTTGCTGCCACCTTCCGTCTCGATCCGGATCAGCGGTGCCCGGACTGCGATCGTGTCGCCGATCTCGCCGCCGAGCCAGATCACGGTTCCGCTGACGGGGGTAGGAATTTCCACCGTCGCCTTGTCGGTCATCACGGCGGCGACCGTCATGTCCTCGCGCACGGGATCGCCGACCTTCACCAGCCATTCGACAAGCTCGGCTTCGGCAACGCCTTCGCCGACATCCGGCATCTTGATGGTGAACTCGCCCATGGCTCAGGCCTCCATGACGTCGGTCAGCGCGCGCCCGACGCGGGCGGGGCCGGGAAAATAGTCCCATTCCTGCGCATGCGGGTAAGGCGTATCCCAGCCGGCGACGCGCATGACCGGGGCTTCGAGATGATAGAAGCAATGTTCCTGCACCAATGCTGCGATCTCCCCGCCGAAGCCGGAGGTGAGCGTTGCTTCATGCACGATAACGCAGCGCCCTGTCTTGGAGACCGACCTCACGATCGCATCTAGATCGAGCGGCAGAAGGCTTCTGAGATCGATGACTTCGGCATCAATGCCGGTATCTTCGGCGGCGGCGAGTGCCACATGCACCATCGTGCCATAGGCAATCACGGTGACGGCCGAACCTTGCCGGCGCACTTCCGCCCTGCCGATCGGGATCGAATAATAGTCATCCGGCACATCGCCGAGTGAGTGTTTCGACCAAGGGGTGACCGGCCGTTCGTGATGCCCGTCGAACGGGCCGTTATAGAGCCGCTTCGGCTCGAGGAACATCACCGGGTCGGGATCTTCGATCGCGGCAATCAGCAGGCCCTTGGCATCATAGGGATTGGATGGCACGACGACCTTGAGGCCGCAGACGTGGGTGAACAGAGCTTCCGGGCTCTGGCTATGGGTCTGTCCGCCAAAAATACCGCCGCCGGTGGGCATGCGCACCACGATCGGGCAGGTGAAATCGCCGTTGGAGCGATAGCGGATGCGCGCGGCCTCCTGCGTCAGCTGGTCATAGGCGGGGTACATATAGTCGGCGAACTGGATTTCGACGCAGGGTTTCAGCCCATAGGCGGCCATGCCGATGGCGGTGCCGACGATGCCGGATTCGTTGATCGGCGTGTCGAAACAGCGGGTCTTGCCGTATTTCGCCTGCAACCCTTGCGTACAGCGGAAAACGCCGCCGAAATAACCGACATCCTCGCCGAAGACCACGACATCCTCATCCCGCCCCATCGCGACATCCATGGCGCTTCTCACCGCCTCGATCATCGTCATCCGGGCCATGTCAGTATCCCGCCTTCTGCCGCTGGCGGCGCAGATGCGGCGGCATCTCGGCATAGACGCCTTCGAAGATATCGCGCACGGAGGGCCTGCCGCCGGCATGCATCGTTCCGTGTTCCTCGGCCTTGCGCTGGGCGGCGATCACCTCGTCCGCGATTTCCGCTTCCGCCTGCACATGCCGTTCTTCAGACCAGAGGCCGCGCAGGATCAGGTGTTTCTTCAACCGCAAGACCGGATCTCCAAGCGGCCAGGCTTCGGATTCCGTCTTCGGACGGTAGGCGCTCGGGTCGTCGGAGGTGGAATGCGCGCCGACCCGGTAGGTGACGTATTCGATCAGCGTCGGCCCGAGATTGCGTCTTGCCCGCTCCGCCGCCCAACAGGCGACGGCATGCACGGCCAAATAATCATTGCCATCGACCCTCAGCGCCGGAATGCCGAAACCGAGGCCGCGGGCGGCAAAGGTGCCGGAGCCGCCGCGGGCGATGCCCTGAAATGTCGAGATGGCCCACTGGTTGTTGACGACGTTGAGGATGACCGGCGCCCGGTAAGTCGAGGCGAAGACCAGCGCCGAATGAAAATCCGATTCCGCCGTCGATCCGTCACCGATCCAGGCGGCGGCAATGCGGCTGTCGTTCTTGATCGCCGACGCCATGGCCCAGCCGACGGCCTGCACATATTGCGTGGCGAGATTGCCGGAAATCGTGAAGAAGCCATGCTCCTTCGACGAATACATGATCGGCAGCTGCCGGCCGCGCAACGGGTCGCTTTCGTTGGAATAGATCTGGTTCATCATCTCGACCATCGGATAGTCGTCGGCGATGAGAAGGCCTGCCTGTCGGTAGGTGGGGAAATTCATGTCGCCCTTGTTCAAGGCTTTGCGAAAGGCACAGCTGACGGCTTCCTCGCCCAGATGCTGCATGTAAAACGACGTCTTGCCTTGCCGCTGCGCCATCAGCATGCGGGCATCGAAGGCCCGGAGCGTCATCATGTGGCGCAGGCCGGTTCTCAGGTCGTCATCGGACAAAAGTCCGGCCCAGGGGCCGACTGCCTCGCCATCCCGGTTCAGCACGCGGATGATCGAATAGGCGAGATCGCGAATGTCTTCGGCTGGCGCATCCACGTCCGGGCGCGGCACAGCGCCAGCCCTTGCGATCTTCACGTTGGAAAAATCGGGCTGCCCGCCCGGACGCACTGCAGGCTCCGGAACGTGCAGGCTCAGATGACCTGTATCAACCATATTTCCTCCCGATCGACCTGCTTCTCCTCAAAAGCGTGTCGATTAGAAAAGAATGGTATTCGCAGCGCCAATGGCAAGCCATGACAGAACTGCTGTGAATTTTCGGACAGTTTTGCCACAGATGAGCCGGCTACAGGCTCGTCTGGCTCTTTCGGAAGGCTTCTGGGCTTTGCCCCATCCATTTCTTGAATGCCCGATAGAAGGCGCTCGGTTCGGAATAGCCGAGACGGGTGGCGATCTCGCTGACGGTTTCGCCCGTATTGGTCAGCATACCGCAGGCGAGGTCGCGGCGGATCTCGTCCTTTATGCCGGCATAACTTTGGCCCTCGTCATGCAGGCGGTGGCGAAGCGTCGAAGACGACATGCGCATGTCGTTGGCGAGTGTCGCGAAGCTTGCCCAGTCGGCAGGTTCCCTCTGGGTAAGGCGACGCCTGACCGCCGCAGCCGTTCCGGCGTCATAGCGATAGCGCAACAGGATGTTTGCAGGTGCGCCGCGCAGGAACTGCCGCAATTGCTGCTCGTTGCGCGAGATCGGCAGGGTCAGCATGGCGGCGTCAAAGCCCAGCCGGCTGACGGATTGCGAAAAACGGATTGGCGCGCCGAAAAAGAGCCGGTGATCGGCGCTCTGTTCCGGCTCGGCGCAGCGGAAATCGACGAGGCGGATCGGGATGCGGCGGCCGACCAGCCAGCAGATAAGCCCATGCAGGATGATCCAGTAGCTGCGATAGGCAAAGGCGGATCGAGGCTCTCCCTGGTCGCTCAACTGCACCTCCGCAATACCGTCATGAACGATAAGCCGGCCCGTCGGCTCACCGAGAACGAGGTTGAGAAAGCGCAACGCCCGCCGCAATGCCCGCTCCAGCGTCGGGGCATGCAGCACGCAATGGCAGAGAAGGGTAAAGCTGCCGCGCTGCATCGGTCGGGTGCCGAGGCCGAAACATTCGTCGTCGAGTTCGGCGGCAATCGCCAGCCACAATTGCCCGAATGTCTGCGCCGAAACCGGCTCGGTGACGACAGGCGGCAGGCCGAGATCGCGAAGCAACGGCTCGGTCGGACGCCCGCTGCGCCTCAGGCTGTCGAGCGCTTCACCGACAAAGCTCGGGGCGATCATATGTCGTTCGGTCTCAGCCATCACTTCAGCCCATATGGCAAAACTGGCCGAAATTATGGATCACTTCCGTCATCGCTTGCAACAGTGAAAGCTTATAAAGTGCCATCTGCCATGCGGGCTGAGGAGCCTGCCGGCAAGGGAGGACTTACACATGCTGATCCGCGATGCCGGTTTCATCGTCTCCGGCGGCTGTTCCGGCCTTGGCGCCGCGACGGTGCGCATGTTGGCCGAGGCTGGTGCGCGCGTGATGATCGCCGACCTCGATCGAGACAAGGGGGAGGCCTTCGCGCAGGAATTTGCAGGGCACGTGTCTTTCGTCCGCACCGACGTCACCAGCGCCGGAGATGGGGAAGCCGCAGTGGCCGCGGCGCTCGAAACCTTCGGAAATCTGCGCGGGCTGGTCAATTGCGCCGGCATTGCACCGGCGCAGAAGGTGATCGGACGCGACGGGCCGCATGAACTCGAAAATTTTGCCCGGACGATCAATGTTAATCTGGTCGGCTCCTTCAACCTGCTCAGGCTTGCCGCCAATGCGATAAGGGATAGCGAACCCGATGCCGAGAGCGAGCGCGGCGTGATCGTCAATACGGCCTCGATCGCGGCATTCGACGGGCAGGTCGGACAGGCGGCCTATGCGGCCTCCAAAGGCGGGATTGCGGCGATGACGCTGCCGATCGCCCGTGAACTGGCGCGTTACGGCATTCGTGTCATGACCATAGCGCCCGGCGTTTTCGAAACGCCGATGATGGCGGCCATGCCTGAGGAAGTGCGCCATGCGCTCGGTAGCAGTGTGCCATTTCCTCCACGGCTCGGGAGGCCATCCGAGTTTGCGGCGCTGGTTCGCCAAATCCTGGAAAACACCATGCTGAACGGCGAAGTCATTCGCCTCGACGGCGCAATCCGGATGGGAGCGCGCTGATTGGCGCACAGAGGAGGCAAGATGCAATTGCAGGATCCCGTCGTCATCGTTGGTTCGGCCCGCACGCCGATCGGCGGCTTTCAGGGCGAATTGAAGGACGTGACCGCAGCAGATCTCGGTGCGGTATCCATTCGCGCCGCTCTTGAGAGAAGCGGCGTGCAAGCGGATGGGGTTGACGAAGTCGTCGTCGGCTGCGTGCTTCCGGCCGGACAGGGGCAGGCGCCGGCAAGGCAGGCGGCGATCCATGCCGGGCTTCCTTTCGCCGCGGGTGCGACGACGGTCAACAAGATGTGCGGTTCCGGCATGAAGGCCGTTATGATGAGCCATGACCTGATTGCCGCCGGTAGTGCTGCAATTGCTGTTGCCGGCGGCATGGAGAGCATGACCAATGCGCCATATCTTCTGGATCGGGCGCGGGGCGGTTACAGGCTGGGGCATGGCCGCGTCCTCGACCACATGTTTCTCGACGGGCTCGAAGACGCCTATGACAAGGGGCGGTTGATGGGCACATTCGCCGAAGATTGCGCCGAGGCCTATCAGTTTACCCGTGAGGCGCAGGACGAATATGCCGTAACTTCCCTCATGCGGGCGCAGAAGGCGATCGCGGAAGGCTGGTTCGACAGCGAGATCGTTCCGGTCACGGTCAAATCTGGCAGAACCGAGCAGGTGGCGCATCGGGATGAACAGCCCGGCAAGGCCAAACCCGAAAAGATCGCGACCCTGAAACCCGCTTTTCGTGAGGGTGGTACGGTGACGGCTGCCAATTCCAGCTCGATCTCGGATGGCGCGGCGGCACTGGTGCTGATGCGGCGTTCGCAAGCCGAACGCAGGGGGCTTACGCCGCTCGCTACGATCATCGGCCATGCCACGCATTCGCAGGAGCCGGCGCTCTTTGCCACGGCACCGATCGGTGCCTTGCAAAAGCTCTCCGACCGGACGGGCCTGTCGCTTTCCGATGTCGACCTGTTCGAGATCAACGAGGCCTTCGCGGTCGTCGCCATGGCGGCGATGCGGGATCTCGACCTGCCGCATGACAAGGTCAATGTGCATGGCGGTGCCTGTGCGCTCGGTCATCCGATCGGCGCATCCGGCGCGCGTATTCTGGTGACGCTGATTGCAGCACTTGAACGCTACGACCTGAAACGCGGCATGGCGGCACTTTGCATCGGCGGTGGCGAAGCGACGGGCATTGCCATCGAACGATCCTGACGGGAGGAAGACCGATGATCCTTTCGGAAACCCAGCAGCAGATCCGCGAAATGGCCCGCAGCTTTGCCCGCGAGCGCCTGGCGTCGGGTGCTGCAAAACGGGACAGGGAACACCTTTTCCCGAGTGAAGAGTTGCAGGAAATGGGTGCGCTCGGGCTGCTCGGCATGCTGGTGCCGGAAGCTTATGGCGGATCGGATACCGGTGTGCTCGCCTATGCGGCGGCCGTCGAAGAGATCGCGGCCGGCGATGGGCCTTGCTCGACGATCATGAGTGTCCACAGTTCTGTCGGCTGCGTGCCGATCCTCAAATTCGGGACGGAGGAACAGAAGGAGCGCCTTTTGCCGCGTCTTGCGTCCGGCGAGTGGATCGGAGGTTTTGCGCTGACCGAACCGCAAGCGGGTTCTGACGCCTCGAACCTCAAGACGCGCGCCCGGCGCGATGGCGATCATTACGTGATCGACGGCGCAAAACAGTTCATCACCTCGGGCAAGAACGGCCAGATGATCATCGTTTTCGCCGTCACTGATCCCGACGCGGGCAAGAAGGGCATAACGGCCTTCATCGTTCCGACCGATACGCCCGGTTATGAGGTGATCCGCGTCGAGGAGAAACTCGGCCTTCATGCATCCGACACCTGCCAGATCGCGTTTAATGAGATGCGGATTCCAGCGGACTTGAGGCTCGGCGAAGAGGGAGAGGGTTACCGGATCGCGCTTGCCAATCTGGAGGGCGGCAGGATCGGCATTGCGGCGCAATCGGTCGGCATGGCGCAGGCGGCCTTCGAGGCGGCGCGCGATTACGCCCGCGAGAGAAAGGCTTTCGGCAAGGCAATCTTCGATCACCAGGCCGTTGCCTTCCGGCTGGCCGACATGGCAACACAGATTGAAGCGGCCCGACAACTCGTCTGGCATGCGGCTGCATTGCGGGAGGCCGAGATGCCCTGTCTTTCGGAGGCTTCGATGGCGAAGCTCTTTGCATCGGAAATCGTCGAACGCGTCTGCTCCGACGCGATCCAGATCCATGGTGGTTATGGTTATATGAGCGATTATCCGGTGGAGCGTATCTATCGGGACGCGCGCATTTGCCAGATCTATGAAGGCACGAGCGACATTCAGCGGCTGGTCATTGCGCGGAATTTGTGAATGCCCGCCTCTGCAATAGACGCGGGCAAAATCGGAATCGCATCTACGGATGTAATTCGCTGTGCTTGGCTCGATGCCTGTATGGGCTACCTGACAGTTTGGCGCTGATCTCCCAAACCGTCGATCCCAAGCGTCATCACATCGCCTCGTTTGAGATAGGTCGGCGGCTTCATGCCCATTCCGACACCGGGCGGTGTGCCTGTCGTGATGATATCACCAGGTTCCAGCCGCATGAAACGCGACAGGTAGGAGACGATATGGGCAAGCGAGAAGATCATCGAGCTTGTCGAACCGGTCTGTCGGCGCTCGCCGTTGACATCGAGCCAGAGACCGAGGTTCTGGACATCGGCAATTTCGTCACGGGTTACGAGCCAGGGGCCGATAGGACCATAGGTCGGCAGGCTCTTGCCCTTGATCCACTGGCCGCCGCGTTCGATCTGGTAGGACCGTTCGGACACGTCGTTGCAGATGCAGAAGCCAGCCACATGGTCGAGTGCATCGGCCTCAAAGACGTTGAAAGCGGTGGTGCCGATCACCATCGCGATCTCCACCTCCCAGTCCGATTTCTCCGATCCTTCCGGCATGACCACGTCATCGGTCGGGCCGGAAATGGAGGAGGGCGCCTTGCTGAAGGCGACGGGCTCGCTCGGGATGGGCATGTTGGATTCATGCGCGTGATCGACATAGTTCAGGCCGATCGCGATGAAATGTCCGGGTTTTGCCACGCAGGGGCCGAGCCGCGCGCTATTTTCGGCGATCGGCAAGGTAGCTAGGTCGGCATTGCGGATCCGTTGAAGGCTTGCCGGCGACACCGCCTCGCCTGCGAAATCCGCAACAAGGCTGCTCACCTCGCGAATGCGGCCTTCGCCATCCAAAATGCCAAGGCGCTCTGCGCCCGGCCCGCCAAATCGAACCAGTTTCATAATCTCTCCTGAGATGTAGGGGATTGGGAGCAGGCCGAAGCGGCACCCGGCGTTTCGGGAGAGACTACAGCTTCGACATCCACTACGGCCACAGCCCTAACAGTGCAGTTCCTGCAAATGGCGCTGACACAGCGATGGTTGAAGCTGGGTCGGATCGCACGGATCGTGTTGAACGTTACGCGCGAGCAGGTACAGGACGCGCCGGAGTCTGAAGGTGTCGCGGCTGCTCAACAGTAAAGTCCTCAAGTGGTGCGCTCGTTTGGAATGCAAGCGCACCACATCTACGATAGCTTCATTTCCATAGGCTCAGATCTGCCGCATTCCTCCATCGACGCAAAGTTCGACACCTGCGATGTAGCTTGCCTCGTCGCTCAGCAGGAAAAGCGTAGCCGCCGCGACTTCCTCTGGACGTGCCATCCGCTTCATAGGTATAGGCGCAATCAAAGACTCGTGGACATCATCTCCTTTCACTTGACGGTCTCGAAATGATATACGCTGTAAATCTGATATCCATTACGCACCCTGAGTAGCCTAGATATGGACCAGTATATCGACTCGGAATCTCTATCCTGTCGCGCCCTTAACGAGATGACGGTCGTGCGTCCCGTGCTGGATAAGATTGCAGATAAGTGGACGATACTTATATTGACCGTGATTTGTCCGAAGCCGTCACGGGTTAACGAGATCAAGCGACGTCTCGACGCGATTACGCACAAAGCGCTTGCAGAGGCGCTGAAGAGGCTGGAACGAAATGGTTTGGTGACGAGGACTGTCTTGCCAACGCAGCCGATTGGTGTCGAATACGCAATTACCCCTTTGGGGCATTCTCTAAGACAACCATTTGAAGCGCTCTGCGCCTAGTCGCTAGAAAATGGCCCTCAGATCGAGGCGGCCGCCGCTCGCTTTGATAAGGCAGGTAAATAAGCTAGGTACTGTAAGCAAATCGGCCACCCACGTCGGCAATGGGAGGCCTTGTTGATGTTCATGTCCAGTTATCGCGTAATTCCGACGATAAAGCCGACTACGGCAGCAAGGCCGATCGCCTGCCAAGGATTTCGTTGGATCCTATTCCTCACGTTGTCGGTCGCTCGATACTGCAGGCTCTCGGCCTCGTCCCTGAGAGCAGCGAGCTGCTCGCGCGGCTCAACGTACGGGTCATTTCGATGTTCAAGGATCGATTCGAGAGCTTGGTCGACACGTGGCGCATCGGATGCTGCCCGTCGCCCAGTTCCTGAGGGTATTGAGGTCGTGGTGGCCGAAACTTGATCAGACGCCGGGAACGTTTCCTCCAAACCCTCATCTAGAAGACTGGTCGATCTTTGCCGAACCTGTTCGGCTTCGAATGCTTCAACCGCAGCTGATTTTTCATTCGCCATTTCCACCTCCTTAAAATCTTTAGCACAACTCATGATCTGTGTTTGTATCGCCGCGAGCCCCGGCTATGCATGTGCGCCACTGGAGGAATCCAGTCGATCGAGACGCGGCGGCGCTTATAGAACCCTTCTGATTGCCTTGAGTTGCTGAGACGAGCCGATCGTACGGTTCCGTACCGTCGTCCTTACGAATGGAACGTGCTCAACTGTCATGTCTTTCCCCTGCCTCATTGGAAAGGGAGAAAACAATGGTTACTATGGTTGGGAATGAGAGCGACTTTGGAAAGCTCGTGAAGGATCTGATCTACCTCGAGCACGATGCGATTGCAGCTTACGAGTCTACGATCGAGCGTCTCGATGACAAAACGCTTAGCGCAAAGGTCGACGAGTTTCGTCAAGATCATCTCCAGCATCTCTCCACCCTTAACGAAATCGCTGCAGAAGCCGGCATCGATGCTCCTGAGAAGGGTGACATGAAGCAGATGCTGACAACGGGTAGAATCGCGCTCGCCGACATTTTCGGCGACAAGACAATCCTAAAGGCAATGAAGACGAACGAAGACGACACAGTCTCTGCCTATGAGCGTGCCTCGCAGCACGAAGAGGCTCGACCGGAAACGAAAGCGTTCTTTATGAAGGCCCATCAGGACGAAGTCCGTCATCGTACTTGGTTCGAGACGACTGCTGACCGGTTCTGATCTCACAATCGAGTCAATCGTCTCGAGCTTGGCCCCGTAACTGATGACGCCGCGATGACCCTCGCGTTGCCTCGTTCCGGGTCGAAGAGGGCGTTCTCCGTAAGGGTTGAGCGCCCTCTGTTTTTGATCTCACACTGAAAGTCAGCGAGCTTGGCACTGACGACCGGACTTATCATTCTTTTCCATTGCATCGGAGCGTCAGGTGCGCAGATGATGCCACTCGCCTCGTCCTGGAAGACAAGCCTACCTGCAGCACGGTTCGCCACGCCCGACGCGCCATTTCGCAAAGTGGCTGGACCTGGTCATCTCTGGTTTCAAGTCGACGGTAATCAACTTCGGCCTGACCGCCTTGCCGAAATCCGCGACGCATTCGATCGCACGATCGATCAGATCATCAAGCGCGAGCGGTTTGAGGAAGCACTCGATCGGGTCGCCTTTGTCGGTGTGTCACAGGGCGCGATTGTTGCTCTTGACGCTGCTGCGTCTGGCAGATGGAACGTCGGCGCTCTGATTGGCTATTCCGGCCTTCTCCCGCCCGTCCCGGTTTCTTCCGCCAGCAGTGGCACACCGGTTCTTCTCATTCACGGGCAGAATGATCGGACAATCCCGCCATTCGCCTCTACCCTCGCCGCTCCAGGCGGCTGGCTTCAAGGTAGATCTGAAGATCGAGTCAGGTGTTGGTCATACAATCTCAATGACGGGCGCACGGCTCGGCCTGGAATTTCTCCGCACACACTTAGCCTAATTTTCAGAGACAGGAACTTCGAATGCTAGACTTACTACAAGCGAACGCTCCGATCGTCTCCGCTGCGGCCAGTCTTGGGACCCTTTGCATCTGGGCTGTCTACCTTCAAATCTTCGTCGGAGGACATCGATGCAGTTGCAGAAAACATCGAGATTACGATACTGGGCATTTACGGCTCGGAGGACCTACTGATCGGAGCGACGCGAAAATTTGACCTCCCGAAGTCCGACAGCGGATCGGCAGTCCGAGCATCCGAAGCGCTCACGCGCCAGATCACTCGCAGGCGGGAACGCAAGAAGTTGCTCAAGGAATTACATGAGCAGCTATAAGAGGTACCCCTAGCGTGCACATGGGAAGAAACATATGGCCAGCACAGATAAGCACTATTCTGTCGAGGAGAGAACGCCCGACTACGACGATTACATGCGTCTCCGCCAAAACGCTGGTTTAACGCCATTTTCGAGGGCAGCGGCTGAAATCGGGCTAGCGGGAACTGTCTTCGCCGTGGTCGTAGTGGTCGATGGTCAGGTGATTGGAATGGGTCGGCTGATTGGTGATGGCGGCTGCTTTTTCCAGATAACCGATGTTGCAGTACAGCCAGATCACCAGGGTCGCGGGCTAGGTAAGGCGATCATGACGGCAATCATGGAATATGTGAACACGATGCTACCGAAGACAGCTTATGTGAGCTTGATTGCCGACGTACCCGCCAACAAGCTTTATGAACAATTTGGATTTAGGGAAACCGCCCCAAGATCTGTAGGTATGTCCTACATAGTGAAATAGCTTACCCAGGCGACGACAGCTTCAACGGAACCATATGATCCTCTCAGATGTTTGCTGCCGATATCATGGAGGACGCCGTATGGCAGACGATCTGAAGAAGGGCGACACTGTGGCGTGGAAAACGAGCCAAGGTGAGACGACAGGTAAGGTGATCAGCAAGCAAACCAGCCCGACGAAAATCAAGGGGCACGAGGTAAAGGCTTCCAGGGCGGATCCACAAATCATCGTCGAGAGCTCTAAATCTGGAGCCAAGGCGGCACATAAGCCGAGCGCCCTCAAGAAGACGTCTTAAGGCCTCTTTTCGCTAATGAGGTCCAGCAGGTCACTCCGGGTAGCAAAGTGTAGGTGCGGTCAGCTACGGGCCAATTGCCATGGCGAGCCTCAAAGGGTTTCGGTCTGTCATTGCCTGGAATGCCAGCTACGAACCGGAAGTGCCTTTGCAGTCCAGGCCCGATACGCGAAGACGGATGTGGAAATCGAAGGAAGTTCTCGGCTGTACGAAAGGATTGGAGATAGCGGTATGTGGGCACGCTACCATTTCTGTCCGGATTGCGGATCAACTGTCTATTACGAAAACGAGGATACGCCCGGAGTCTATGCGATTCCTGTAGGCGCATTTGCCGATCCTGCTTTTCCGGCACCCCAGCGCTCGATATATGAAATCCGCATGCATCCCTGGACTGATGTCAAAGGAGACGTGATCCATCGAGAGCGTTGACCCTGCAACTTCAATTAAACACGTACTGTAACTGGTGCGCCACTTCACACCGCGATTTAGCGGTGCTTCATATACGCAGCCGTGTTTTGGGAGGGTGTGCGTGTATTACGAGCGGAATGCGAGGAAAGCTCGCAATCTGATCGATGAGGACGACAGGGGGAATGACGTCCGTTCCCAGACCGCCGGGAACTCAGGCCACGACGCTCCTGTTGTCGGAATATCAACGGGCAAAGAAGGCACATCGAGCGTGGTCCGAGGCACGGAAGGTCCTTAGGGGCTTTCGCCTATAACAAGGTTCCGGAGTTATTGGCGGGTTTCGCACAGCGTCGTCAATCGCGTGGGCGAGGGACTGTGTTGGCGGTCATTCGAGGAAGGCCATCGTCCATATGTAGATACGGCAACTGCGATCCTTGCATACCCGTGGGCTAACGGTGGGTACTGCTCTGGATGATCCATAGCGCCAATCATGAAAAATATCTGGTCATCAATGCGTCCGTCGCAATAAGCGATTGGGGATCCGCATGTCGGGCAGAACGTTCGTTGAATAGGGTCTTTGCCGTAAGATGACCCTTCCAAGCCACTAAAAATAATGTCTTTGCAAAAGAAGCCGACAAAAGCTGCGACCGGCGCTCCGCTAGCTCTCCGGCAATCATCGCAATGACAGTAGCGCGAATAGAACGGCTCGGACTTTGCTTCAAATTTGATCGCTCCGCAGCGACAGCCGCCAGTGTGTCTCACCGTTGATCTCCGAGAACAAGAAGCCTCTGATCGAGACCGACACAGGAACATGGCTCGAGAATATCATCTAGTCCGATGACAGGGGAGGCGAGCAGATGAGGCCCAAGCGGTATCCAAGGGTCGCCTTCCACGTGCCGAAGTGCCGCCTGAGGCAGAAGCTGGAGGCGGCCACGCGTTATAAACGGCCGCTGAGATCGTCGAGATCTCGAAGCGGCCGCATGATACGTCGAAACTCCGAAACAGTCGGAGCCATGTTAATTTGCGGCAGAGGAAGATTATTTAGATTTGTCGGCCTAAGGTTTTCTTCGGAGGGTGCTGTAGATGATGTTCCGATTGGTACCATACCAGACTGCGGTCCCCAGAGTATCGGTCGTAGCGCTCGCGTTGGCGATCCGCCACATATCGCTTTCAGACCTCTGCAAGAGCTCCCAATTCATGTAAGATTCCATGTAGCCATCGTCAGCCATTTCGTCGGAAAAATTCGCGAACAAAAATGTACCGCCAGGCTTCAACATTTCCATGCAAACCTGTGTCAGTCGGATCGCTACCTTGTCGGTGAGATAGTCATACAGACCGGCAGCGTAGATCAAATCGAATGAGCCGACCTGGTGCTTCCTTGCAAGAAGGCCGCGTACCGACCCATCGATAGGCTCGACACGAGTTCCGCTGAATTGGGTTGCAATGGAACCGATGCTGAGAGGATCTTGATCAAGAGCAAGCCATCGCTTGAGGCGGTTCTCATGCAATGCCTTAGATGTCTCCGCCTCACGTAGGTGACCGGCAGCAATTGCAAGGATTTCCGTATCAGGGCCGACGCGGGCCGCGGTATCATCAACGAATTTCGTCAGAATATCGCGTCGTTCTCTCACAGCGACCGGACCTGGAGCATTGATGGTGTATCCGAAGATGTCTCGGCCGAGTGGAGTGGTTTTTGCTACTTCTTCGGCTATCGCAGGATGCTGATAGATAAAGTCGATAAGGGTGGCATCTCCGGAGTAACCCCGTGGCTTCTCGAAAGACCAGCTGGTAAAAGCGCACTGGCGCAGGATCTCAGCGGAAGAATGAGACCTGATGATCGGTGCCAGCTTTTTCCACACGGCTAGCCCATATTTCAAGCGAACATCGTGAAGTCGAGCAATAAGCCACTTCACGGCATTCGCGCGGTTCTGCGTGGACGATAGCCGCTGCATCGCAACGTTGATGATTATTTCGAACTCAGCCGCTGCGGTCTGCACCAGGTCGGCTAGTTGCGCCTCGGTTTGCGGATTGAGGTGGTCGCTGACGGACTGCGGAGTGATCAAGCTTTGGCCGTCGAATGAAAATGCGGGCTTTGCCACGTGCGCCTCTTAAGTAAATGAATATCAAAAGAAATCGCTAAAATCTTCAGCATGTGTGCCGATGACAAGCACCCAAGGATCGCATGCCTTCATTAAAGCTCGTCTAACGTTCAGAGAATGTTAGCGAAGTTGGAACAATTCCGTGCGGTTTTTGCAAAGCTCCGCTGTCATTAATTGATGTGAAGTGCACGCAAGGTTATCCAACCTTAGCTAGCGGTCCGGTGTCGAGGCTGCACCATGGTGGGTAACAGGGCATGATGCACGTGTTGGCCGAAACTGCAGCTGCGAGACCCAGTTCGAGTTTGTCGACGAGGGAGCTGCGTGGCCTATTTGATCTGCAGAGTGAGATTGAACGAAAGAGTGCCACGCGAAGAGGGCTCTGGATCGCTGTAGGTGCCTATCTCGCGTATTCGTTGACAGATTGCCTCTTTATCGCCGACGTTGCCCAGACCACTATCATTGGGCGCTTCATTGTCGGTATCAGTGCGCTGTGCATTCTAGAACTTTTGCTTAACCGCAAAGCCACAGCGAACACGATTGACGTAGTCTCAGCTATCTCGGTCTCTACGGGCTATCTCGTGTGGCTCGTTACAGCGCAGATGACTGCGGATCGGGTCGCATTCTCATACTACATGGTTTTTGGCGCAATCTTTATGATGAGCGTCAACCTGTTCTTCCGGTTTAGGTCAAACGTAGCGATAGCCTCGTCTACGGCCAATATGGTCATTTTCTTAGCCGCTCTTTCCGTTTTCGCACCAATGCCTCTTACTCATAAGTTGATAATGGGGGCATTCTGTATCTCTTGTTTCATTTTCACCGCATACGTAAATCTTCAGCTCAATAGAGAACGTTACAAAGTCTTTCTAAACGCTCTTGAGGCAAGCCTACAGCAAGCTGCCGCCCACGAGAGAGGCAAGGCCCTCTTGCATCTCTCAAACACTGACCCCCTGACCGGGCTCGAAAATCGTAGAGCTATCGATCAACGACTACGTGACCACTGGCAGCGCTGGCTCGACGATGGCGCTTCTTTTGCAGTCCTGCTCATCGATGTTGACTACTTCAAACATTACAATGATTGCTACGGGCATCAGCAAGGCGACCAATGCCTTGTGTCAATATCCGAACATCTCCAACAGACGGCATCGTCTCATGGAGCAGTGATTGGACGCTACGGGGGCGAGGAATTCATCGTCATCAAAACGGCAACAATTTCGAACGACGTGACGGCGCTTGCAGAAGCGATACGTCAAGCCATTGTGGAGTTGGCTCTGCCGCACCAGCATAGGCGAGATGGAACTCCGATAATCACCGTGAGCGTCGGCGTCTCCTATACCCGTGAGGAAATCAAGCAGGTCGACAAGGTTGTTCACGAGGCTGATCGGGCGCTTTATGCCGCCAAAGCAAGAGGACGCAACGTCGTTGCTCTCTTCGACGCCATGGATCCAAGGTATAGTGTTGACCGTGAAGATGTCGCAGCGACCCTCAAAATTGCACTCGATCAGAAATTAGTCTCGCTGGTTTATCAGCCGATCCGCAATATGCAGACAGGCGTGCTCGACGGGGCAGAGGCACTGATGCGCTTGAGAATGCTTGATGGGACCCCAGTCGGGCCAGATGTCTTCATTCCCATCGCAGAGAGGACGGGAGCGATCATTGGCCTCGGACGTTGGGCAATACGTACTGCTTGTATCGATCTATTGGTGACGGATTTGGTTCGTGTCGCCAGCGTCAATGTGTCCCCCACTGAACTAAAAATGCCTGGTTTCGCAGACTACGTCGCAGCGACCTTGGCGGAATGCGAAATAGATGGCGCGAGGCTCGCCTTCGAGATTACCGAAGGTGTGGAACTCGAAATCGATCAACACCTTGTACGTTGCATCAGCGACCTACGGAAGCTGGGTGTCCAAGTCTGGCTCGACGACTTCGGGACAGGCTTCGCAGGGTTGTCATGGCTCCGCCTGATAGATTTCGACATAGTGAAAATCGATCGCTCCTTCCTGCACGACTCTCGTACGGAGAGAGGCCGAAGAATGCTCCTCGATATCATCAACCTGCTGAGAAATCGTGGAGTGAGGATCTTAGTTGAAGGTGTGGAGACAATCGAACATCAGCGACTGATGCTACAGTATGGCATCCACCATCTCCAAGGGTATTACATCGCGCGACCTGCGCCAGCGGATCAGCTTCGACCGATAACGTTTTTCCGTTCAAACCAGCCAGAAACAGCGTAGGTTGAACGTTATGCCTTGGCGTTCTCTGTGATAGCGAACCAGATCAAGGATCGGCCTTTCGATAGGCCTCTATTACGCTATCGTTCTCAGTTTTCGACCTGCGATCTTGGTGAAGGCGGACCGCATTTCGCCTGATGGCGGTATCAGGATCCGATGCGTCTAATACGGACGGCGATAGCCAGTATCGCTGTTTTAATTGCCTGATGAAGATCCTTCCAAAACCAATTGAACGGGCATTGTTGATCCTCCCGTCGACCTGCAGTTTGAAACGGCTCCGCGGGTATCTCCTGAGGAGCCGAAGTAATGAGCAAAAACCGGTTTGCCTCGAGCTTCAAGCAGGTAAAACGATAGCCTCTTGTTGAATTTTGGTTTCATCGATTTTCATCGCCAAGCCCGGACGCTCCGGCACTTCGATGAAGCCGTCAACCACATCGAGTGGATCCACGAGAAAGTGCTGATGAACCGCGTTCCACTTGACCAGATACTCCTGATAGGGAGTGTGGATTGGAGACTGGGTGGCTGAGAAGTGGGCCGTCGCGAATGTCGAATGGCCATGGGGAATGGTGATTACATCATTCGCCGTCGCATATGCCGCGATTTTCAACGTTTCGCTCAGCCCCCCGCACCAATAGATGTCGGGCTGGATCACATCGAGGGCCCCCGTGTCCAGAAAACGCTTGAAGCCCCAACGAGTGTATTCATGCTCCGCGCCGGAAAGTGGAATGCGGATCCTGTCGCGTAACTTCGTGTAGCTGTCGATGCGATCCGGCATGACGCATTCTTCAAGCCACCGAGGTTTGAACTCCTGGATCCTGTCGGCGAGCTCGACGACATAGCCAACATCCATGGCCTGCCAGCAATCGAACATAAGATCGTAGTCCTCGCCGACCGCCTCACGCAGGGTCCGGACGAGTTCGACATTCTTTTTCAGTCCCTCGTAACCACTCATCGGGCCATGCCGGAAGAACCACTTCTGCGCGCGATAGCCCTTTTCCTTGTATTCAATGGCTCGATCGCGAACTTTGCCAGCGTCTAGCACCGCAAATCCCAACATCGAAGCGTATGCTGGGATCTTCGTTTGGGTCGGACCGCCGATCAAGCGATAGACTGGCTGCTCCATCCATTTTCCACGCAGATCCCATAACGCGCAGTCGATCGCGCTGATCGCGAGCATCGCGTCGCCTTGCCTTCCGTGAACCATGCCGCGGTGCATTTGGTCCCAGAGTTTCTCCCCGGCAATGGGGTCTTGGCCGACCAGGAAACGTCGCAGCTGCTTAGCAATGATGAATGCCACGCCTTCCGGTATCGGGCCCGCTAGACCAGAGACGCCGTCATCTGTGTGGATCTCGACAAAGTAGGTGACGATCTTGAACCCGTCGGGTGTCTGGACGCCTCCTTCGTGGTCGTTACGATCCCGATACTCGGGGTAGACGTCGATGGGGCGTACGAGGCGTTCCTCCCAAAGGTCCCCTTTAGTTGGCAGGGTGCCGTGGAGTTGACGTAGTCGGACTTCTGTGATCTGCATGATTTATGTCCTTGAGGCGTTGCTGGCAGCAGCAGTCCGCCCAAATGTGAGTGTTATGACTGTGAGGACGACGATCGACATTGTCGCCATCAGTGCGAGCCAATAGAAGCCGCCATTGAAGTTGCCCGTCTGGTCGCGAATGATCCCGATCACCCATGGATTGATGACGCTCGACAGATTGCCAAGTGAGTTGATCAACGCGATACCGCCGGCGGCAACAACCCCGCTCAGGACGGCCGTTGGCAATCCCCAGAACACTGGCATTGCGCCGAAGACGCCGATTGCGGCAAAGCATAGCGAAATCAGCTTGAGCGTCGGGTCGTTGATCCACGCGGTAACGAGAAGGCCGACGATCGAGATCCCCAGCGCGAGATAGTTGGTTGCCACCCGCTTGCCGGGCTTGTCAGCTAAACGCCCAAGGAGAAGCATTCCGACTGCGCCGAACGCATAGGGAATTGCTGCGACGAAGCCGGATTGCAGTTGTCCGAAGCCGAACTCCTTCAGGATCAGGGGCAAGAACGTGCTGACCGCGCCATTGAGGTTGGTGAGACCGTAGTACATGAGGCAAAACAGAAGGACTTGCGGACTTAGCAGCGCCTTCATTAATTGCTTGCTATGGCCGCCCTGACTGTTGGCCGAACGCTCGGCACGCTCTGTTTCCAGCCGCGAAACCAACCAGTTTTTCTCTTGGTCAGACAGAAACTTGGCTTCCCGGGGAGTGCTCGGGAGAAGGAACGGGATAAACACCGCCAGGACGACGGCCGGAATCCCTTCGATGATATACATCCACTGCCACCCGTGAAGGCCGAGCAGCCCATCGAGTTCCAGGAGTACGGTTGACAGAGGCGTGCCCAAAACGAGCGCGATCGGAATACCCGTCATGAACATGCTCATGATGCGGCCACGGTAGGCCGCCGGAAACCAAAGCGTCAGATAGAAAACTACGCCCGGGAAGAAGCCAGCCTCGGCAGCACCGAGAAGTGCTCGAAGAACATACAGGCTTTCGGCGCTCCATACAAATGCGTGGGCAGCGGAGATAAGTCCCCATGTAAGCATGATGCGGGCAATCCACCACCGCGCGCCGAAACGTTCGAGAGCAAGATTGGACGGCAGCTCGAGCAGGACGTAAGGGACAAAAAACACGCCCGCGGCGAAACCGAACGCAGCCGTGGATAGTCCGAGGTCCTGGTTCATCGTTAGGGCAGCTACCCCAACATTCGCGCGATCCAGGATCGCGATGAAGTAGCTAAATATTAGAACAGGTAACAGTCGCCGCGTGATTTTGCGGACAACATCTTTCTCCAGGTCTGCCATAATTCCTCCAAAAGCAGATTGCCGGAAACGTTTGCGGTGCGTCAGGCATCATGAAGCGTGATATTTGGCAGAAACGCAGCCCAATAACGCAGAAAAATCCGACGCGATCCTCTTCTCCGGAAACGTTTCCGGGAAGTTGCCACCGCGTCCTACTCCATGTCAATAGTGTTGAGAGACAAAAAGGGTAAGCATGAAAAAGCGGTCAGGCATCGGAATTCGCGATCTCGCGTCCCATCTCAAGATGTCCATTAGCACTGTGTCGCGCGCGATGAACGGCAGCCCGGAGGTCAGCAAGGAAACGCAGGACAAGATTAGAGCGGAAGCAGAGAGACTTGGATATAGACCCAACCAGTCGGGGCGCAGCCTTAGGAGTGGAAGTACGAACACGGTCGCCTTGACGATGCGAACCGACATAGGACGCACCGTCGCCGGAGAGACATTTTTCATGGCGCTCAGCGAAGGGCTTCAGGCGTCGCTGTCGTCAGCAGGCCTCGACTTATTGATTCTTCCTTGTTCGTCGGATCAGGATCAGAACGAGTTCCTTTACAGGGCCGTCGACAGGCATCTCGCGGATGCTTTTGTCATCTCAAACGTCCAGCGGTATGACCCACGCATCGATTACCTGCGGCGAGGAGACGTGCCGTTCGTCGCTTTGGGAAGCAGTGAGACAAAAGGGGACTACGCAGCGCTTGATCTTGATTTTGCGGGAGTGGCAAGGGCCGCAGTTGATCGCTTGACGGCCGCTGGACACAGACGCATCCTTCTCGGTCTAACGTCTCAGGACACGAACAGTAACTTCGCCTTTCTGCACGGCTATCAAAAAGGTCTATCCGATGCAGGGCTTCCATTTGACGAGGAACTCGTCCTGCGACCCTACGATCGAATTGCGGGCGGTGCCGAAATTGCGAGCGCTTTACTGGATATGAAAGTAAGACCTACCGCAGTCCTTCTGATCCAGGAGACGATGGCGATGGGCCTTTACCAGAAACTCAATCAGGCGGGAATTTGTCCAGGGAAGGACGTGGCGGTCATAGGATTTCGCGAAAATCCCGTCTGTCGATATCTCGCGCCAACACTCACATCATTCAGGGTGGACCTGAGGGCGTATGGGTACCGGCTCGGAGAGGTGATGATCAGGGAGCTTAGTTTGTCGCGAAAGCCAGAGGCAAATTCAGCACCCCGTTTGGAATTGTTTCCCATGGTGCTCGTGGACGCTGAAAGCGGATAAAATATGCAAACCGCTTGAGTGGAGTGAGCCGCGCGCTTTAGCGGACGTCTCGTAGTTGGAGACGGTTCCTTTCATCGAAGTTCAGACCCGGTATTCGAGGACGCAGGCCGCCACTTCCAGGAGGTGCGGGCGACAGAGGTTGATAAGCTAAATAATCTGATCTGTCGAGTTTTTGCTTTCAGCTGGACGTCAATGGAATCTTGTTCGTCAGTCTCAATGTCGAAGCTGCAAACTATCCATGCAGCGGGAGCAAAGTTGGTGTAGCAGGATGCAGGGGTGAGACCTTCGTGCAATGATGGCTCGGTCAGCGCGAGCAAAAAGAGCTTTTCGGCCTTAGGCGCTGGAGCGTTGCGCCTGCTCAACAACGCTGCGGATCAAATGAGCCCGGCTTTATGGGGCGAGGGCCCCTGTAGGTCTGGCGACTACTGGGTTGGGCCCAGAGGGGGTCGTTTCTGCTATTCTACTGGCGGAGCGAAGAGCTATCTCAGAAAATAGGGTGTATGGCCATAATGGCCAGGCAGCAGGAATTGAGGCCGCCTGCTGTTCAGGCGATGGAGTCCAGGACCCGTCCATACCACTTGCTGATTTTTTTCAACGCATCGAATATCCGTAGGTCAGTACGGTATCGGGCAGCGGTCTCAGCTTGCTATCCAATCAATCTCTTGCTCATATTCGATCAGCGCTCTTGCCAAAGGCGATTGAGTGCAGAGACCGTCATGTCAGGCTGGTCGTGTGCGGGAGGGTTCGGTTGAGAGGCTGAACCTTCCCTCTCCACCCTCGCGATTCGCTTCGAGACCCTACCGCCGTGTCGTCAAACAGCTTGAAAGCTACAAGTGCCGGAAAATGCCCCTTTGATCGACATTCCGGCCTCCTCGGCAGCTTGAACGAATGCCGTACGGGCCAAATCAGGATCTGCGTCCGACGTGATACAGTCGAGGCATGCCTTCACCGCTTCATAATAGCGGTCGCCATCCTCGATTGGCCATTCCGATAGAAGTTCCTCGGCAGCTTCCTCGACCGAACTGATGGTTAAGTCTGGATTTGCGTCCCCGAGAGAGATTATGACTGGATTGAAAATATGCAAATTGTCCCGTTCCAAAACACAAACTCCTCCTGCGCTTCATCAAACGTTTACCGAGCAATAACCGTGCCACAGATGGAAAATTGCTAGGGTTGTCACCACGGTCATTGGAAGAGGAGGCTGTAAGTAAAGCGACCCCGATCCAGCGCTGCCAGGCTTGATCAGCTTATGCAGGTGGGGCTGCAACACTGTGTCCGACATCAGCGCCCATGAGACAGAATTGGCTTAATTGAGAAGAGAGGATTTTCGGCTCATCGTAGCTCTATCAAAGGAAGCGAAGATGAGACAGAAAACCGGGCCGCAGACATCGGCGGCCGAAAAGACGATCAAGGACATCCGCCGCGCCACGCGCAAGCACCATTCAGCCGAGGACAAAATCCGCATCGTGCTTGAAGGGCTGCGAGGCGAAGACAGCATTGCTGCGATCTGCCGCCGTGAGGGGATTGCCGAGAGCCTGTATTATAGCTGGTCAAAGGAATTCCTCGAAGCGGGCAAGAAACGACTTGCGGGTGACACCGCCCGTTCGGCCACCAGCGACGAGGTGAAAGCGCTGCGCCGTGAAAGCCGCGACCTGAAAGAGGCGCTGGCCGACCTCACCTTGGAAAACCGCCTGCTCAAAAAAAGCATGATCGCGGATGGGGGCGACGACGAATGAGATACCCCGCCACCGAGAAACTGGAAATCATTCGGTTTGTCGAACAGTCGCATCTGTCGGCCAGGCAAACCCTCGACAAGCTCGGCATTCCAAGGCCGACCTTCTATCGCTGGTATGATCGCTTCCTGACCCATGGCGTTGAAGGGCTAGAAGACCGGACGTCCGCGCCATCACGGGTGTGGAACCGCATCCCCGAGGATATCCGGGATCGCATCATCTCACTCGCACTCGATCACGCCGACCTCTCGCCGCGCGAGCTGGCGGTAAAGTTCACCGACACGGAAGGCTATTTCGTGTCAGAGGCTTCGGGCTACCGCCTGCTCAAGGCCCATGACCTAATTACGTCACCAGCCTATATCGTCATCAAGGCCAACGACGAGTTCAAGGACAAGACCACGCGGCCGAACGAGATGTGGCAAACCGACTTCACCTACCTGGAGGTCATCGGCTGGGGATGGTTTTACCTGTCGACCATCCTCGACGATTATTCTCGTTACATCATCGCCTGGAAGCTGTGCACCAGCATGAAGGTGGAAGATGTCACCGACACGCTCGATCTGGCACTGGCCGCCTAAGGCTGCGACAAGGTCAAGGTCGACACCGACCGCGACTGCTGTCGGACAATGGCCGTGTTACGTCGCCTCCGATCTCGGCGAATGGCTGGAGAAGTACAAGATCGACCAGGTCCATGGCGCTCCCGGTCATCCGCAAACGCAGGGCAAGATCGAACGCTGGCACCAAACGCTGAAGAACCGCATCCTCTTGGAAAACTACTTCTTCCAGGAAGACCTCGAAGCCCAGATCGCGGCCTTCGTCGAGCATTAGAATCATCGACGATACCACGAGAGCCTCGACAATCTCACTCCGGCCGACGTCTACTTCGGATGCGGCCAGACTATCCTGCTCGAACGCGAAAGGATCAAACAAGATACGATCAAACAGCGCCGCTTGAACCACCAAGCCAAAGCGGCTTAAATCAACCCGCAGACCGAGCCGGAAACTCCATTCTTCCAGAGCCCCAAAAGTCTCAAATCATTTGATGACGGACAATCATCGTCAATTTCGATGGGCACAATAGCGAACGGCTGTATCATTCGGGGCGAGCGTCTATCTCCGCCTCCAAGTGGGTCCAAAAACAATAGCGTATTGCCGCAGCCATGCGGCGAAAAAAGGGAGGCCAACACCTGGAACAAAAAGAGCCCCGGAACGAGCGCCTAGTTGAGGTTTGGGGATCTCCGAAGCCGGGCGGGCAGGCCCGATCTGAGGGGGACCGAACCTGCACTTGGGGACTTCTGGAGGTGGATCAGGATGCCTGAGGCCCGTTCACGTCCGCCGAACCACACGCTCGCCTATTAGTTCCCGCTAAGGTTTCTCATCATGCGATTTGTGATTGTTGATGCGCTTTGTCAGACCAGCGAGGGGCCGAACACTCATTTCGGATAGACGAGCCTTCAGTTTGCTAAACCCGCCGAAAACGATAGTGACGCACTAATGTCAATGAACTACCGTCGGTACGTCTTCAAATGCGGCCATACCCTCCTCTTCCACAGTGGAGAGGAATTCCGCGTAAGCTTCCTCGTCTGTCTCGAATGGATCGTCCCAAACGGTCGATGTGTTGTGCTCGTTCACAACTTCTAAATTCCATCCAGTTTCGAGCTCAAGTCGGAAAATGTTAACTTCAACCACCCGGCCATCCTTGGCAAACTTCGTGCAGCGGGAAGAGTAGATGATCTTGGGGTCAGCTTCCATGCGTCATTCCTGTCAGCGTTGAACCAATAGCGACTAGAACAGGCACACTAATGGCTAGAATTGGGTCGAATCAACCCTCCTGCGGCTGCGGATCAAGCTGACGGGGATCGGGGAGGTGAGAAAGTCGTCTTCATGAGGCCACTAGACGAAAAGTTCGAGAGCGAATTGCAAAAGCAGACGACCGCTGAAACGAGTGGCGAGGGTGCCGCCGTTTCTCATTGTTCCGTTCGGTTAGCACCAGGTCCATACACTTTCATTATATCGTCGATGTCCTCTCCAGAATAACCGCGTCTCGAAACCCAAGCGAATAGCCGAGAAGTCGAGCGCGCGTGGGTATCCATCAAGATCATATTGGATATCTTCATGCGCTGGAATGCGCGCCGTGGCTCTTTGAGCCGAACAGATGGCTCTCATCTACTAGATCTCCAATCTCGAGTTCGCCGTTCCAAATGGATCTGCTTGTTAGGATTCTAAAAACCTAAGCCTGCCGGGGACAATGGATCGTCCTTGTGTCCAGATCCGTTGCAAAGGATCGGCAGCGACCCGGCGTCATCCTCGATCGCCAGTCTTTCAAGCAGCCGCCTTGCAGTTTCATCGAAAGGTTTTCCGCTCTCCATTAACGTTCGAGCGGTAACTTTTAGTTGGGGATAGCTGAACGCTGTTGGATGAAGACCTAATACCGACCAAACATATCGCCCCTCGAAACTAGCAATGAGCACGATCTTCGAAAACACCGCGCCTCTAAGGGCGCAGTAAAGCTGTTGGGTAAAACGCCTGCATAGGCCGCGACGACGATGAGAGATCGTTACATCGAAATGGCTGATATCGACCAGACCACTCTTGGTGTTGAATCATAGAACAGCTGTCACCCTGCCTTTAACTTTGCCCACGAACCTACCGTCCGAGCTTTCGTTACCCTTAGGCGATGATGCCCCAAGCCCGACGCTGCTGCGGCAAGAAGGTGAGCCACATGAAGCAAGTCCTCGAAAGCGGAAGGGGCTTGCGGTACCGGATTTGGAACCTTGGGTGACGGCGAACTCCTTAGCGCAAGCGCCCGCTTCAAGATAGCAATGGATTAATCAATGTCGGACCCATGAAAAGGATGAGTGGCCCATATCCATCCGATCGCATCTGCTTGCAATCGCTGCCTGCATCGCACGATGCGCTACACAGCGCGAGGGGTTCAAGCGTAGCGCAGGGGCGTCAAAAGCGCAGCAATCCGGTTCTTCGGAAGACGCAATTAAGGATGAAGCATCCCACGTCATGCGGCATCTTCAACTTCCAGCCTAAATGCAAGTCGGACGCCGCCAAGAGATGCGATTTCAGGAGCTTAGACCTGGTGGACAGCTACCGGATCTTTTGTACGTGATCACGCGGGTTGTGGACAGATCAACGGGGCAAAATCACCGATTATTTTCCTTGACAGTTCGATAGACTCAGTGAAACGACTTTTGTCGACAAAGTCATTTCTTTCTTTGGGAGGATAAGATGAAAATTGATGTCCAGGCCGGCTCGAATATTCCAGCCGCCATTCTCTTGAATTCACTGGATAATGTTGCCGTAGCCCGACGTGAGATCGCGATTGGCGAAGCGTCCGGCGTCGACGGAATTGTGGCTGACGCAGTCATTCCACGCGGTCACAAGATCGCGATCCGCGCAATCGCCAAGGGTGAGGCCGCGACGAAATACGGCCAGACGATCGGCATCGCCAGCTGCGATATCGCTCCCGGCGACCATGTCCATCTGCAGAACATCGCCATGCAGCACAGCGACGTGACTCACCATTTCTCGTCGCACGTGCCGGTGATCGATTTTGTGCCGGACGCCGAACGCCGGACCTTCGAAGGCTATCTGCGGCCGGACGGCCAGGTCGGCACCCGAAACTATATCGGCATCATCTCGTCGGTGAACTGTTCCGCCACCGTGTCCCATGCGATTGCCGATCATTTCAACCGCGGCGGCGGCCTGAAGGGGTACGACAACATCGACGGCGTGGTTGCGCTGACGCACGGGCAGGGCTGTGCGATCGGTACCGGTACCGAAGGTTACGAATATCTGATCCGGACACTGAGCGGTTATGCGCGCAACCCGAACTTTGCCGGTATCCTGATGATCGGCCTCGGCTGCGAGGTGAACCAGATCTCGCTGATCCAGGAGAAATACGGGCTGGAGGAAAGCCAGTTCCTTAGAACCATGACGATCCAGCAGCTCGGCGGCACCCGCAAGACGGTCGAGGTCGCATCTGCAATCATCGTCGAAATGCTCGATGCACTTAAAGGGCTGGAGCGGACGACCCAGCCGCTTTCCAAGCTGAAGCTGGCGCTGCAATGCGGCGGCTCGGACGGTTATTCCGGCATTTCCGCCAATCCCGCTCTCGGCCATGTATCCGATCTTCTGGTCAAGCACGGCGGCACGGCTGTCCTGAGCGAGACGCCGGAAATCTATGGCGCCGAACATCTTTTGACCATGCGTGCGGTAAAGCCGGAAGTTGCGCAGAAGCTGATAGACCGGATCGAATGGTGGGGCGACTACACGTCGCGCCACGGTGCCGAACTCAACAACAACCCGTCGCATGGCAACAAGGCGGGTGGCCTGACGACGATCCTGGAGAAATCGCTGGGAGCGGTCGCCAAGGGCGGCTCAATGCCGATGCAGGCGGTCTATGAGTATGCGGAGATCATTGACGAAACCGGCTTCGTCTTCATGGATACACCCGGTTACGATCCGGTCGCGGTGACCGGCCAGATCGCCGGTGGCTGCAATATGCTGATCTTCACCACCGGCCGTGGTTCCGTTTCCGGTTTCAAGCCGGTGCCGACGATCAAGGTTGCAACCAATACGGAAATGTTCGAACACATGAGTGAGGACATGGACGTCAATTGCGGTGATATCGTAAACGGGCGCGAAAGCATCGAAGAAGCCGGCGAGCGGATTTTCGAGACGCTGATCGCGGTCGCTTCGGGCCAGCGGACGCTCAGCGAAATCTATGACTACGGCAATAACGAATTCGTACCTTGGCAGCTTGGTGCGATCACCTGATGTCAGACTGCAATCGGAGCGAGACTTGGAGCGACAGCCGGCCTATCGGCGCATAGCCGAACATCTCGATGGGGCAATCCGTGACGAGCGGATCGTTACCGGCGCGATCATCAAGATAGCAGAAGTCGCCAAGATCTTCGGGTCGAGCCGCTCTCCGGTGAAACAGGCTTTCGAAATCCTGGAGGCGCAGGGCAGCGTGCGCCCTCATGACGGGCAGGGGTTCGTAGTTGGAAACGATAGCGAACCTTTCCGTTTTACGCTGACTGCTGATCATCTGACGCTGGGCGACGGCGAGATCGATGCAAACCAGAGCGCTCTTGACGAACTGTATTTCAGGATCGAGCGCGAACTGATCCTGCACTCGATGTCCGGGCATCTGCGTGTAAACGAACTGGCGCTTGCCCGGCATTTCGGCATCGGCCGGACGGTGGCGCGCGATCTCATCTTCCGGGCCAACAAGCTCGGGATCGTTGCGCGGGGAAACGGCGGACACTGGCAGATCGTCGGCCTTGATGTCGAACGTTGCCGAAATCTCTATGACCTGCGGCGAATCCTGGAGCCGATCGCGCTGGAGGCCGCAGCATCGCTGATACCGCGCAGCGAACTTAAAGACATGCGAGGTCGTCTTGGCGAAGCGATTGCCGTCTCGCCTGCTCTGGATATCGTCGATCTTGATAGGCTGGAAAACGATCTTCATGAGCGATGCCTCGGATATTGTCCCAATCCGGAAATCATCGAGGCGCTTTCCCGCACTGCACCGACCTATATCTGCGGAAAATATCTGCAGGTCACCTTATCCGACAACCCGACTATCGAAACCTTCATGCATGATCACAACGAGATCATCACCCTTATACTGGACGGCAGGAGTACGGACGCAGGTGAGCGCCTCCGTGAACATCTTGTGTTGTCCTGCGGGCAGATCGTGGAGCGGCTGACGGAATATCTTGAAACGAAGACCACGCCGGATGTCGAATATATTTGGTGAGGTCACACCCGGTTTTCACACCGGGTGCGTTGACTTTCCAGATGACCTATCAGCCGATCGCCATAAGGCTGGCGTTGCCGCCTGCAGCGGTCGTGTTGATTGACGTGGAGATTTCCTCAAGCAGCCAGTTCAGGCAGTAGGCCTCAGAATCCATCGCAAGTTCTGCCGAGGGTGAGGCTTGAACGAGAACGAGTGGCCCTGGCAGCGCGGCGATCCTCTTCGTGATTTCGACGAGACGCTCGCCTTCGCCCTCGATCAGTGCACCGGCAAAGGGGGCATCCTTGGCCCAATCCTCGCTCCAGGTGATCCGCGCAGCGACGTTTGCCGGCAGATCGCCGAGCGAAGCCTTGAGGCCTGAAGCAGCATCGATTGCGACCTCGTTCCCCGTAGCAAGCGCTGCGGTGAGTTGGCGATAGAGGCCGATTTCCGTCTGTGGGACAAGCAGGACGCGGCCACGCGGGTGAAGCGCGTAGATATTGCGTTCACCGACCGGGCCGGCGAGATCGGTTTGCAGGCCAAGTGCGGAAACGGCGCCCGTCTCGCGGGCATCCTGTGCCAGCTTGTTGCGTCCGCGCTGGCCGAGCCAGCGGGCGAAATCCGTGAGTGCGGGATCGGTATGGACCGAGCTGTGGCGTGGCGGAACCGGGGCCTTGTCGACCAGACGGCCGAGATAAAGCGGACCTCCTGCCTTCGGGCCTGTCCCGGACAGGCCGCGTCCGCCAAACGGCTGAACGCCGACGACAGCGCCGATGACGTTTCGGTTCACATAGATATTGCCGACCCGGATGAGGCCGGTCACCTGCGCGATCGTCTCGTCGAGGCGCGTATGCAGGCCGAAAGTCAGGCCGTAGCCGGTACCGTTGATATCCTCGATCAACCGTTCCAGATCATCGCGCTTGTAGCGTACGACATGCAGGACCGGACCGAAGACTTCGCGCTGAAGATCCTTCAGCGAGCCGATCTCGATGATCGTCGGGGCAACGAAGGTTCCGTTTGCTGTTTCAGGGCCGAGCGGCAACTGCTCAACCTTGCGGCCAAGCGTGCGCATGGCTTCGATATGCTTTTCGATATTGCCCTTGGCTTCTTCAGTGATGACGGGGCCGATATCGACATTCAGCGTGTCGGTGCGACCGATCGAAAGCTCCTTCAGTGCGCCCTTGAGCATGGAAAGGATGCGGTCTGCGACGTCTTCCTGCAGGCAGAGAACACGCAGTGCCGAGCAACGCTGGCCGGCGCTGTCGAAGGCTGACGCGATGACATCGAAAACGACCTGCTCGGCGAGCGCCGAGGAATCGACGATCATCGCATTCTGGCCACCGGTTTCGGCGATCAGCGGGATCGGCTTGCCGTTTGGCAGCAGACGGCGGGCCAGTTCGGCCTGGATGAGACGCGCCACTTCAGTGGAGCCGGTGAACATGACGCCGCAGGTCTGCGGTGCTGCAACGAGTGCCGCACCGATGCGACCATCACCCGGAAGCAGCTGAAGAGCATTGGCGGGAATGCCGGCCTCGTGCAGAATGCGGATGCCCTGCGCGGCGATGAGCGGAGTTTCTTCCGCGGGCTTAGCCAGAACCGGATTGCCGGCGACCAGCGCTGCGGCAATCTGGCCGGTGAAGATCGCCAACGGGAAGTTCCATGGGCTGATGCAGACGACAGGGCCGAGTGGACGATGTCCCGGGCCGAGCGTGCGGCGCGCCTGTTCGGCATAATAACGAAGGAAATCGATTGCCTCGCGTACTTCCGCAATCGCGTTGGGCATGGACTTGCCGGCTTCGCGCATGATGAGGCCGAGCAGATCCGGCATTTGAGCCTGCATGATATCGGCTGCGCGCTCCAGGCAGGCAGCACGGTCTGTGGGAGCCGTGGCGGCCCAGCCCGCGGCTGCACTCGTGGCGATTGTCATGGCCTTGCCGGCGCCGGCTTCCGTGATCTCGGTGACCGTGCCGACAACATCGCGCCGGTCGCCAGGGTTGAGCACCGGACGGCTGGCTCCAGCATTTTCCAAACTTGAAGCGGAAGTCCATTCACGGGTGGACGAGTTTTTCAGCGATGTGGAGAGTTCCGCAAGCGTCGTTTCGTTTGAGAGATCCAGCCCGGTGGAATTTAACCGGGCACCATAAAGATCGCGGGGGAGAGCGATCTGATCGTGACGGGCGCCCATCTCAGCCATGCCACGAACCACATCGACTGGGTCGATCACCAGTTCATCTACCGAAACGTTCTTGTCGCCGATGCGGTTGACGAAGGAGGAGTTGGCGCCGTTTTCCAAGAGGCGTCGAACCAGATAGGCAAGCAATGTTTCATGGGTGCCGACGGGAGCGTAGACACGTGCGGGGCGGCCAAGTTTGCTTGTGCCGACAACCTCGTCATAGAGCGGCTCCCCCATTCCATGCAGGCACTGGAATTCGTATTTGCCGCTTTGGAATTCCGGCCCGGCGATATTATAGATCGTCGCCAAAGTCTGCGCATTATGGGTCGCAAATTGCGGGAATACAGCGTCGGTCGCCGCCAGCAGTTTGCGGGCACAGGCAATGTAGGAAACATCGGTATGGACCTTACGCGTGAAGACTGGAAAATCTTCCAGTCCGTCCACCTGGGCGCGCTTGATCTCCGCATCCCAATAAGCGCCCTTGACGAGGCGCACCATGATGCGGCGATTGTTGCGGCGGGCAAGATCGATGATGAAGTCGAGCACGGCCGGGCAACGCTTGCCATAGGCCTGCACGACGAAGCCCATGCCCTCCCAGCCGGCGAGATCAGGATCTTCGCAAAGGCTCTGCAGAAGATCGAGCGACAGTTCGAGACGGTCAGCCTCCTCGGCATCGATGTTGAGGCCGATATTGTATTTTTTCGCCAGGCTAGCGAGAGCCTTCACCTTCGGCAGGAGTTCGCCCATGACGCGTTCGGCCTGTGCGCGGACATAACGTGGGTGCAGTGCCGAGAGCTTGATGGAAATGCCAGGACCGTCATAGATGCCGCGACCGGCAGACGAGAGGCCGATGGCGTTGATCGCCTTTTCATAATCCTTGTAGTAGCGCTCGGCATCTGCCGCGGTCGTCGCAGCCTCGCCCAGCATGTCATAGGAGTAGCGGAACCCGCGTTCCTCCAGCGGCTTTGCACGCTTCAACGCCTCGGCAATCGTTTCACCGGTGACGAATTGCTCGCCCATCATGCGCATTGCCATGTCGACGCCGCGGCGGATGACTGGTTCGCCACAACGGGCGATCAGCCGGGTGAGCGCGGCAGAAAGGCTGCGGCCATCGACCGTGTTGGTAAGCTTGCCGGTGACGACGAGGCCCCAGGTGGCGGCATTGACGAAAAGCGAACGGCCGCCGCCGACATGGGACTTCCAGTCGCCGTCTGAAATCTTGTCGCGGATCAGCGCATCGCGGGTTGCCGTATCGGGAATACGCAACAGTGCTTCGGCAAGACACATGAGGGCGACACCCTCCTGGCTCGACAGAGAATATTCATGCACCAACCCTTCAACGCCCGTGCCTTTGTGCTTTGCGCGGAGTGCCTTGATCAGCTGGCTCGCCGTCTTGCGAATGTCGCGGCGCGTCTCTTCCGGCAATGTTGCCTCCACCAGAAGCGCAGCAACGCTTTCGCCCTCCGGCTTGCGGTAGGCAGCGGTGATGGCGCGGCGCAATTCGCTCTGCTGGCGCAGGGCGGGCGCAAAATTTTCAAATGCCGGGAATGCGTCGGTATTCTTGTCGAAGGAGCGAGGGTTCGTCATGGCGGTTCCCGGTTGTCGTAGGAGTTCAATAAGTCGCGGAAGATAACATGGCCGGAATTTTCACGTTGCCCAGTTTTCAAGCTTAATCTATTTGTTTGGACTAAATACACGGGCAAATAGCGGCGAAAAGTTGGAATATGGCGTCATGGCTAGCGAATTAGACCAGTTCGACAAGAAGATCATGCAGGAGCTTTCAGCAGATGGACGTCTGTCGATCACAGAACTTGCCAGCCGCATCGGTCTTTCCAAAACACCCTGCCAATTGCGCCTGCGTCGATTGATCGAAGAAGGTTATATCGAAGGGTTCAGAGCGATCCTCAGTTCGCAAAAACTCGGTCTCGATCACATTGCCTTCGTTGAAGTCAAACTCAGCGACACACGGGAGGAGGCATTGAAGAGCTTCAACGATGCAGCTCGCAAAATCAGAGAGATCGAAGGCTGCCACATGATCGCCGGTCGCTTCGACTATCTTCTGAAGGTCCGCACCAGAGATATCAGGCGATATAGGATCGTACTGGGTGAGAAAATTTCAACCCTTCCCTTCGTGGCAAACACATCCACAAACGTGGTGATGCAAACGGTCAAAGAAGACAGCCCGCAGCTCATGGCATCGCCGGAATAGCGAACTGGTAACGTCAAGTCACACCCTCCAGCCCATATTGTTCACGGTTTCGTTTTGTCCTAATGTGATGGCAAAACGAAAATCGAGGGAGCCTTGGAAACACCATGCATCTAACCAGCCGGCAGGAAGAGATTCTCGCGATCGCCAAGGAGCAGGGTAAGGTGCTGGTGGAGGATCTGGCTGCGCATTTCCAGGTCACCCCACAGACGATCCGCAAGGACCTGAACGATCTCTGCGATGATAAGGTGTTGAACCGCGTCCATGGTGGGGCAGTGTTCCCGAGCGGCAACGAGAATGTCAAATACGAAGCGCGCCGTTCGATGGCCGCAGTCGAAAAACAGGCGATCGGCAAGGCTGCCGCCGAGATCATTCCCGACAATTCATCGCTCTTTATCAATATAGGCACCACGACGGAGGCCGTCGGCGATGCGCTTGTTGATCATCGCGAATTGATGGTTATTACCAATAATATCAATGTAGCCAACCGGTTGCGCGTGTTTCCCTCGATCGAGGTCATTATTGCCGGTGGCGTCGTACGGGGTTCGGATGGTGGTGTCGTGGGAGAGGCGGCTGTCGATTTCATCCGCCAGTTCAAGGTGGATTATGCCGTAATCGGTGTCTCGGCCATCGACGCAGATGGGGCGCTGCTCGATTTCGACTTTCGCGAGGTAAAGGTAGCGCAGGCGATCATTGCCAATGCGCGGCATGTCATTCTCGTGTCCGACGCCACAAAGTTCGAACGAACCGCGCCCGTTCGCATGGGCCATATCTCGCAGGTGCACACATTCATTACCGACTGTTGTCCATCGCCCGAGATTCGGAAAATCTGCGCCGAAAGCGACGTTCGACTGATAGAGACGCATTAATCCGGTCTCATTTTTGCGTTCCGTCAATCTTCATTTGACATTCGTTTTTCTTTCATTTTAGACTGTATTCAGTTTCGTAAAAAGCATAATTTTGTGCAATGCGAAAGTGAGCGGGGCCATCGGTAGGCAATGTCAGGCGATACGGTTTTCGATCTCTTCGTGATTGGCGGTGGCATCAACGGATGCGGCATCGCGCGCGATGCTGCGGGTAGAGGGTATTCCGTCGCGCTTGCCGAAATGAACGATTTCGCCTCCGGCACTTCCTCCGGCGCTACCAAGCTGATCCATGGCGGCTTGCGCTATCTCGAGCATTACGAATTCCGTTTGGTACGTGAAGCATTGATGGAGCGTGAAGTGCTGTGGGCCATGGCCCCGCATGTCATCTGGCCGCTCCGTTTCGTGCTCCCCTACCAGAAGGGTGGCGTGCGTCCGGCCTGGCTGATCCGGCTCGGTCTTTTTCTCTACGACAATCTCGGTGGTCGAAAACTTCTGCCGGCGACCAAGACTTTGAACCTGAAGACCGATCCAGCCGGCAAGCCGCTGAAACCGGTCTTCGGAAAGGCTTTCGAATATTCGGACGGCTGGGTGGACGATGCCCGTATGGTGGTGCTTAATGCCCGCGATGCCGCATCGAAGGGCGCGATGATCATGAGCCGCGCTAAGGTCGTTTCGGCCCGTCGCGAAGGCGGCTTATGGCAGATCGAGGTTCGCGACGAAGCGTCAGGCACGACGGCCAGCCACAAGGCTCGGATGCTGGTCAATGCCGGTGGTCCGTGGGTGGATCAAGTTCTGTCGAACGCGGTTGGTCGCAACAATGTCCACAATGTCCGGCTCGTGCAGGGCAGCCACATCATCGTGCGCAAGAAGTTCGAAGACAGAAGAGCCTATTTCTTCCAGAACCCGGACAATCGCATCTTCTTCGCCATTCCCTACGAGACCGATTATACCCTGATCGGCACCACCGATCGTGATTTTCCAGGCGATCCGAAAGATGTCAGGATTAGTCCGGAAGAAATAGACTATCTCTGCAGTGCAGCGAGCGAGTATTTTTCGGAACCTGTAACCTCGGACGACATCGTCTGGACCTATTCGGCCGTTCGCCCGCTTTATGATGATGGCGCGTCGAAGGCGCAGGAAGCGACCCGCGATTATGTGCTGAAGGTAGACGAGGCAGATGGCGCGCCACTGCTCAACGTCTTCGGCGGCAAGCTGACAACCTATCGGCGCCTTTCCGAACACGCGCTGGAAAAGATCGGCGAGACGATCGGCGAAAAGGGCGGCCCCTGGACGGCCAGGAGCCATCTTCCTGGTGGGGATTTTCCAGTCGCGGGGGCTATAGAAGAAGAGCGAAAATTGATGGCGGCCTATCCGTTCATCAGTCAGCGACAAGCCTCGCGGCTCATCAAGTGCTACGGCACCGATGCCAAAGCGATATTGGGAGAGGCCAGATCCATCGAGGGGCTTGGCCGGCATTTTGGCGGCACGCTTTACGAAGCGGAAGTTCGCTGGTCTATCGAAAAGGAATGGGCGCGCACGGCTGAAGACGTGCTGTGGCGCCGTACCAAGCAGGGATTGTTCCTGACGGCAGAGGAAGCCCAGGGACTGGAGGAATACATGGCGGGCGTTCGCCGGGCCGCGTGAGGCTTGGGAGATAACTGCCTGTTGCCAGAGGGTTGGGAGGCCCGAGGTATATATGCTGGAATTGCGCAATGTGTCGAAGACGGTGGCGGGCGAATATCACATTTGCCCGACCGACCTGACATTAAAGCGGGGAACGCTGAACGTCCTGCTCGGGCCGACGCTTGCCGGCAAGACGTCGCTGATGCGGCTGATGGCGGGGCTCGACAAGCCAACGGAAGGCTCAATCCATTTCGATGGGGCTGACGTCACCGGCATGCCGGTGCAGAAGCGCAATGTCGCGATGGTCTACCAGCAGTTCATCAACTATCCGGCGCTGACCGTGTATGAAAACATCGCCTCACCGATGCGTATCGCCGGCAAGGATGCTGCCACCATCGATCGTGAAGTGAAGAAGGCCGCCGAGCTTCTGAAGCTTTCGCCCTATCTCGACCGAACCCCGCTCAATCTCTCCGGTGGTCAACAGCAGCGCACAGCGCTGGCGCGGGCGATCGTCAAGAACGCCAATCTCGTGCTCCTCGACGAGCCGCTCGCCAATCTCGATTACAAGCTGCGCGAGGAATTGCGCGAGGAACTACCAAAAATCTTTGCCGCTTCCGGCGCGATCTTCGTTTATGCCACGACGGAACCTTCGGAAGCGCTGCTGCTCGGCGGCAATACTGCGACTTTGCATGAGGGAGCCGTGACGCAGTTCGGCAGGACAGTGGACGTTTATCGTCGGCCTGCCGATCTCGTTACCGCTGAAATCTTTGCCGATCCGCCGCTGAATACGATTGCACTGACGCGTTCCGGCAACGCTTTCCTGTTCGACGGCGAGCCGGTCATTCCGGTGCCGCCGCATCTGTCATCTATCGCGGACGGGCCGGTGACGCTGGCTTTCCAGCCTCATCACCTGTTTCTGCATCCCGCCAACGGCCACACGACGCCGCTCAAGGCTCGCACGCTGGTCTCGGAGATCGCCGGATCTGAAAGCTTCATCCATCTCGATTTTGCCGGTCGCCGCTGGGTGATGCTTGCGCATGGCATTCACGATATCGAGCAGGATCAGGTCCTCGAGGTACATCTCGACAGTCGCCACCTGATGGCTTTCGATCAATCGACCGGCAAGGCGCTCATCGCCGCGCCACTGGCAGCGTGAGGAGGACGAGATGGCACGCATCACGCTCGAACATATCCGCCACGCCTATAGCGAAAAGGCCAAGGCCGCCGGCGACTATGCGCTGAAGGAAGTCCATCACGAATGGGAGGATGGCGGGGCTTACGCTTTGCTTGGTCCATCCGGCTGCGGAAAGACAACGCTGCTCAACATCATTTCCGGTCTGCTGACACCGTCCGACGGGCGAATTCTGTTCGACGGCAAGGATGTCACACAGCTCTCGACCGAGGAGCGGAACATTGCCCAAGTCTTTCAGTTCCCGGTCGTCTACGACACGATGACGGTGTTCGACAATCTCGCTTTCCCCTTGCGCAACCGCAAGGTGCCGGAGGCGGAAGTCGAAAAACGCGTCAACGAAATCCTCGAAATGACCGATCTTGCCGGCATGGCCAAGCGCCGGGCGCAAAGGCTGACGGCCGACCAGAAACAGAAAATCTCGCTCGGCCGCGGATTGGTGCGGGCCAATGTCAACGCCATCCTGTTCGATGAGCCGCTGACGGTGATCGACCCGCATATGAAATGGGTGCTGCGCTCGCAGCTGAAGCGCCTGCACCGGCAGTCGCGCTTCACCATGGTCTATGTCACCCACGACCAGACCGAAGCACTGACTTTTGCCGACAAGGTCGTCGTCATGCATGACGGCCAGATCGTACAGATCGGTACGCCGGCGGAACTGTTCGAGCGACCGAGTCACACCTTCGTCGGCTATTTCATCGGCTCGCCGGGCATGAACATCATGTCCGCAGCCATCGATGGCGCGACCGCGCGCATCGGCGACCAGAATATCGCCCTTTCCGCCGCCCCTGCGCTGAAGGCCCAGGGGCGTATCGAACTCGGCATCCGCCCGGAGTTCATAAAGCTCGGCCGCGAAGGCATGCCGATCACCATCAACAAGGTGGAGGATATCGGCCGCCAGAAGATCGTCCGCGCCTCTTTCTGCGGCCAGCCGATCTCGATCGTTGTGCCCGAGGATGACGAAATTCCGGCCGACGCGAAGGTGACATTCGAAAAGCAGGCGATTGGCATTTTTGCCGATAGCTGGCGTGTAGGACAGGAGGGCTGACCATGGACAAGACCTGGAACAACAAAGCCTGGTTTCTGGTTCTGCCGGTCCTGCTGCTGGTCGCGTTTTCCGCCGTTATTCCGCTAATGACCGTGGTCAATTATTCGGTTCAGGATACGTTCGGAAACAATCAGTTCTTCTGGGCAGGCACCGACTGGTTTGTCGAAATCCTGACATCACCTCGCTTCTGGGATGCGCTTTGGCGCAACCTGATCTTCTCGGCTGTCATCCTCGCGATCGAAGTGCAACTCGGCATCCTGATCGCGCTCAACATGCCGAAACATGGGTTGGGCGTTCCCGTCTGCCTCGTGCTTATGGCGCTACCGCTGCTCATTCCATGGAACGTTGTCGGCACGATCTGGCAGGTGTTTGGCCGCGTCGATATCGGGCTTCTGGGGTATTTTCTAAACTCGCTCGGCATCTCCTACAACTATACCCAGAACCCGACGCATGCCTGGGCGACTGTGATCGTCATGGATGTCTGGCACTGGACGAGCCTCGTCGTGCTGCTCTGCTACGCCGGCCTTGTCTCCATCCCCGATGCCTATTATCAGGCGGCTCGCATCGATGGCGCATCGCGCTGGTCTGTCTTCCGTTACATCCAGTTGCCGAAGATGAAGCGGGTACTGCTGATCGCCGTGCTTTTGCGCTTCATGGACAGTTTCATGATCTATACCGAACCCTTCGTCGTTACCGGCGGCGGGCCGGGCAATTCAACGACATTTCTGTCGATCGATCTCGTGAAAATGGCGATCGGCCAGTTCGATCTCGGACCGGCGGCAGCCATGTCGATAATCTACTTCCTGATCATCCTTCTGCTGTCATGGGTGTTCTACACCGTGATGACGCAGAGCGATGCAGAGCAGAAGTGAGGGGGAGAACGCCATGACCAACAACAGCAGCGGCGCCCGTTTCGGCTTCCTGATACCGGTGATCTACATCATCTTTTTACTTCTGCCGATCTACTGGCTCGTCAACATGAGCTTCAAGACCAATAGCGAGATCTTGGGCCAACTGACGCTCTGGCCGACAAATCCGACGCTTAGAAACTACACCGTCATCTTCACCGATCCGGCCTGGTATAACGGCTATATCAACTCGATCATCTATGTGGTGATGAACACGGTTATCTCCGTCCTCGTGGCGCTGCCGGCAGCCTATGCCTTCTCGCGCTACCGGTTTTTGGGCGACAAGCACCTGTTCTTCTGGCTTTTGACCAACCGAATGGCGCCGCCTGCCGTTTTCGCGCTGCCATTCTTCCAGCTCTATTCGGCCTTCGGCCTGATCGACACCCATATCGCGGTTGCCATCGCGCATTGCCTGTTCAACGTGCCGCTGGCGGTCTGGATCCTCGAAGGTTTCATGTCCGGCGTGCCGAAGGAGATCGACGAGACCGCCTATATCGACGGTTATTCCTTCCCGCGCTTCTTCGTGAAGATTTTCATGCCGCTGATTGCGTCCGGCATCGGCGTCGCCGCCTTCTTCTGCTTCATGTTCTCGTGGGTCGAGCTGCTGATAGCCCGCACGCTGACGACGACCGACGCGAAGCCGATCGCCGCGACGATGACCCGCACCGTTTCTGCCTCCGGCATGGACTGGGGCGTGCTGGCGGCGGCCGGTGTGCTGACCATCATTCCGGGTGCGCTCGTCATCTATTTCGTCCGCAACTACATCGCCAAGGGCTTTGCCCTCGGCCGCGTCTGAGAAGGAGAGACCGATGAGCTTCTCATGGATGGCCTGGACATTGCCGACAGCGATCTTCTTCATCACCATTTTCGCGCTCATCGCAGCGATGGGCGCGTGGGAATATTTCTCGCCGGGCGGCGGCCCGCGCGTCGGCATCCTGCGCTTCGAGACGACGCGGGGCGACCGCCTGTTCGTTTCGCTGCTCGGCTCCGCTTTCATTCATCTCGCATGGCTGGGTCTTGGAGGCCCCAGCCTGTGGTGGGCTCTGGCCTTGTCGGTGGTTTACGCGATCGGCGTATTCCGTTTCGTTTAGGGCCAAGACAATAGGGCGGCGGGAGGAGGTCCAGCCGCCAGGACTAAAGTGAACTGCAATCGCATCAACCGGGAGGACTAGATATGCGACGGCATCTTATGACGACGACGGCAGTCATGCTGCTGGCAATGACAGGTGCGGCCCATGCCGATATGGCGGCCGCCAAGAAATTCCTTGATGCGGAAATCGGCGAACAGTCTTCGCTTTCCCGCGCCGAGCAGGAAAAGGAAATGCAGTGGTTTATCGATGCGGCAAAGCCTTTTGCCGGCATGGACATCAAGGTGGTTTCGGAAACCATCACCACGCACGAATATGAATCCAAGGTTCTCGCCAAGGCATTCAGTGACATCACCGGCATCAAGATCACCCATGACCTGATCGGCGAAGGCGACGTGGTCGAAAAACTGCAGACGCAGATGCAGTCGGGTGAAAACGTCTATGACGCGTATGTCAACGACTCGGACCTGATCGGTACCCATTGGCGTTACCAGCAGGCCCGTTCGCTGACCAAGTGGATGGCGAATGAAGGCAAGGACGTGACCAATCCCGGCCTCGATCTTCAGGATTTTATCGGTCTGAAATTCACCACCGCACCGGATGGCGATCTCTACCAGCTACCCGACCAGCAGTTCGCCAACCTGTACTGGTTCCGCTACGACTGGTTCAACGACGAGAAGAACAAGGCCGATTTCAAGGCTAAATACGGCTACGACCTCGGCGTGCCGGTCAATTGGTCTGCTTATGAAGACATTGCCGAATTCTTCACTGGTCGCGAGGTGAATGGGAAGAAGGTCTATGGCCATATGGACTATGGCAAGAAGGACCCATCGCTTGGCTGGCGCTTCACCGATGCATGGCTTTCCATGGCCGGCAACGGCGACAAGGGCCTGCCGAACGGTCTTCCGGTCGATGAATGGGGCATCAAGGTCAACGAGAAATCACAGCCGGTCGGCTCCTGCGTTGCCCGTGGCGGCGACACCAACGGCCCGGCCGCAGTCTATTCCATCCAGAAATATCTGGACTGGATGAAGGCCTATGCGCCGGCTGCCGCAAACGGCATGACCTTCTCCGAATCCGGTCCGGTGCCGGGCCAAGGTGAGGTTGCCCAGCAGATGTTCACCTACACGGCCTTCACGGCGGATTTCGTCAAGAAGGGCCTGCCGGTGGTCAATGACGACGGAACGCCGAAATGGCGTTTCGCCCCATCGCCGCATGGCGTCTATTGGAAGGATGGGATGAAGCTCGGTTATCAGGACGTCGGCTCTTGGACGCTTCTGAAATCCACGCCGGACGATCGCGCCAAAGCGGCGTGGCTTTATGCACAGTTCGTCGTATCGAAGACCGTGGATGTGAAGAAGAGCCATGTCGGCCTGACACTCATCCGCGACTCGTCGATCAACCACAAGTCCTTCACCGATCGTGCGCCAAAACTCGGCGGCCTGATCGAGTTCTACCGCTCGCCCGCCCGCGTCCAGTGGTCGCCAACCGGTACGAACATCCCGGACTATCCGAAGCTCGCACAGCTCTGGTGGCAGGCGATCGGTGACGCATCTTCGGGTGCCAAGACTGCACAGGCGTCAATGGATTCGTTGTGCGCCGAGCAGGAAAAGGTGCTGCAGCGCCTGGAACGCGCCGGCGTTCAGGGCGAGATGGGGCCGAAGCTCGCCGAGGAACACGATCTCGAATATTGGAACAAGGATGCGGTCTCCAAGGGCAACCTTGCGCCGCAGCTGAAGATCGCCAACGAGAAGGAAAAGCCGATCACCGTCAACTACGACGAACTGGTGAAAAGCTGGCAGAAATAGCCGCCTAAAGGCCTATATGAGAAATGCCGGGGCGTGATATCGCGCCCCGGTTTTTATGGCCGATTCTTATGGAATATCTGGAGGAGTTTGGATTTATGGGTGGGTATATTCTTGCCATCGACCAGGGCACGACATCCAGCCGGGCGATCGTTTTCGATGGCGACATGGCGATCAAGGGGTTTGGCCAGCAGGAATTCACCCAGTTCTTTCCTGCCTCCGGCTGGGTCGAGCACGACCCTGAGGAAATCTGGCAAAGCGTTCTTGCCACAGCCCGCACGGCGATTGAGAAGGCCGAAATCTCGGCCGCTGATATCGCGGCGATCGGCATCACCAACCAGCGTGAAACCGTAGTCGTCTGGGACCGCAAGACCGGCAAGCCATTGCATCCGGCGATCGTCTGGCAGGACCGCCGCACATCCGGACTTTGCGAGGAATTGAAGGGTAGGGCGCTTGAGGCCGCCTTCACTGAAAAGACCGGTCTTCTGCTCGATCCCTATTTCTCCGGGACAAAACTTTCCTGGCTGCTCTCCAATGTCGAGGGTCTGCGTGCCCGCGCCGAAGGTGGCGACGTGTGCTTCGGCACGGTCGACAGCTGGTTGATCTACAAGCTCACCGGCGGGAAGGCGCATGTCACCGACGCCACAAATGCCTCGCGTACGCTGATCTATAATATCGGCGATAATGACTGGGATGACGAGTTGCTCGGCATTCTCGATATCCCGCGCGCCATGCTTCCAGAGGTCAAGGATTGTGCGGCGGATTTTGGGGTGGCGGACAGGTCGATATTCGGCGCTGAAATCCCGATCCTCGGCGTTGCTGGCGATCAGCAGGCGGCCGTCATCGGTAATGCCTGCTTCGAACCCGGCATGCTGAAATCCACTTATGGCACCGGCTGCTTTGCACTGTTGAACACCGGCACGGATCGCGTCACATCCTCCAACCGTCTTCTGACAACCATCGCCTACCGTCTCGACGGCGTCACGACCTATGCGCTGGAAGGCTCGATCTTCATTGCCGGTGCCGCCGTGCAATGGCTGCGCGATGAACTCGGTTTCATCAAGGTTGCGTCGGAAGTCGGTGCGCTGGCGCGGCAGGCGGATCCGAAACAGCGGCTTTACATGGTGCCGGCCTTCACCGGGCTGGGCGCGCCCTATTGGGATGCGGAGGCCCGTGGCGCGATCTTTGGGCTTACCCGCAGCAGCGGCCCGGCGGAATTCGCCCATGCGGCGCTCGAAAGCGTCGCCTTCCAGACTCACGATCTTCTCGAAGCGATGAAGAAGGACTGGCAGGGCCACGGCGCGACGACCGTGCTGCGCGTCGATGGCGGCATGGTTGCCTCCAACTGGACGATGCAGCGCCTGTCAGACATTCTGGCAGCGCCGGTCGACCGGCCGGAGCTTCTGGAGACGACGGCGCTCGGTGCCGCCTGGCTTGCCGGCTCCCGTGCCGGGGTCTGGCCGGATGCGAAAGGGTTTTCTGCCCACTGGAAACGCGACAAGCGTTTTGAACCGGAAATGGCGGATGACGAGAGGAAGACGGCAATCGCCGGCTGGCAGGATAGCGTCTCGCGCTGCCTTACCCGCCGGGCGTGATCCTATCCGCTACTTTCCCTCTTCTGGCTCTTCCAGCACGCGGCTGAACGCGCTCAGCTGATCCATGAGGTGGCCGAACTCAGCCTCGCCGAGGGCCGCGTGGAATCGTTTGCGTGCACGTCGTGCGGCGGCGGCGACCTGCTGCAGCATCTCCTCGCCTTCCGGGGTGATGTATATCAGGCGGGCACGTTTATCGCTCGGATCGACTTCCCGGCGAACGAAACCCTGGCTTTCGAGACCTTCCAGGCACTTGGTAACGGATGAGCGATCGAGTGCGATCCGTTCCCCCATCGTATTCTGGTGAATGCCGGGTTCGATATGGGCAAAGGCCAGCGCACTGTATTGCGTGGGAGAAAAGCCGAGATCGCCTGCCTCCTGCGTGAACATGGCGAGCGCCACCTGCTGGCAGCGTCGCAGCAGAATACCGTGCGAATGTAGGATTTCATGAGCAGTAACGATCACGCCGGTGTGCCTCCTTTTGCCGGATTGACAATTATCAATTGGTGGCGTAGCTGATAATCAGCTATCCAACTAATTCGGTGCGGCGGAGGACCGCGCTGTCTAGCGACAGCGTCATTGTGTTCACTCGCGCCTTTTTTGTTGTTGCATGTCCGCGATTCATTGTCCCGCTTCCGCCCTCAATATCCCCACCTCTGACATGATGGTGAGCAGGGTGGCGACGAAACTTGCCCGACATTTCGCGCACACGCAACGCGCCTTAACGGCCGCAGCTTTCACCCCGGAGGCATCAGCCTCTTTTTCCCCATGGTCAGGAAAACGATGACTAGACAGTCGAAAGACCTCAACGGAACGTTGATGATGTCGCGCCGTGGCATTCTGCTCGGCGGTGCGACGCTGTTTGCCGGCAGCATTGCCGCAACGCTCTGTCCCACCCTCTCGCTGGCGGCCGTCGATGCCGGCACGCAGGGACAGTTCATGAAACTGTCCAACCTGCTGATTCAGCACCAGCTCAGCCCGGCTGTCGGCGCGCGTATCGTTGATACGGCAAGCGGTGAATACAAGAACCTTCCGCAGATGCTCGATGCGATCATCGCCATCGCCGAGAAGAAAAATGCGGCGCAGGTCGAAGATTTCTTCGGCGATATTCCCGATGGAGAGCTGAAGGATTTTGCCCATTGGGTGATTTCTGCCTGGTATAGCGGCTGTTCCTCCGAGAAGCGCAATGCAACCGTCTTTACCTATGAAGAAGCGCTGACCTTCAAGACGACCAGCGATATTCTGACCATCCCCTCCTACGGCATTTCCGGTCCCAACCTGTGGACCCGGCCCAACTTGCCGCTTTCGGCGCCGATGCCGCGCTTCTGACGAAATCCAGCGAAGAAAAGTCTTTTCCCCATGGTTACCAAGAATAGTGCCGACGTCGTCATCGTCGGAACGGGCGTCGTCGGCGTCGTGATTGCCGAACAGCTGCTCGATGCAGGTCATTCCGTGCTGATGATCGAGGCCGGTCCGCGCGTCACGCGCGCCGAAGTGGTCGAAAACTGGCGCAACGCTCCTCTTGGCGTGAAGGGCGATACATCGGTCGCCTATCCGTCGCGGCCCTGGGCGCCGCATCCGATGGGCGGAGAGAAGCCGGAAGATGCCTATCTGCAGTTTACCGGGCCTGACGCCTATGACCAGACCTTCATTCGTTACGCGGGCGGCTCGACCTGGCACTGGGCCGGCACCTCCTGGCGCCTGACGCCAGAGGACATGCGCCTGAATTCGCTTTACGGCGTTGGTCGCGACTGGGCGTTCGACTACGACACGCTGGAACCCTATTACGTCCGCACTGAGCACAAGCTCGGCATCTGCGGCCCGTCCGACCGCTCGCAGCAATGGCCGCAGACAGGCGACCGCTCGGCACCCTATCCGATGCCGGCATTGCCGTTTTCACCCGGCGAAGTGAAATTCACCGAAGTCGTCAAGACGCTGGGCTACAATAACATTCCCGTCTCGCAGGCCCGCAACAGCGGCATGCCCTATGATGGCCGTCCTGCCTGCTGCGCCAACAACAACTGCGTTCCCGTCTGTCCCGTCGCCGCCAAGTATGATGCGGAAACCGCATTGCATCGCCTCGAAAAGAAGGGCGCGACGCTGCTGGTCGACTCGGTCGTCTATAAGGTCGAGACGAATGCCCAGAACAAGATCGAGGGGGTTCACTTCTACGACCAGCACAAGGAAAGCCACCGCATTACCGGCAAGCTCTTCGTGCTCGCCTGCAACGGTCTGGAAAACCCGAAACTGCTTCTGATGTCGCAGGACGACCGCAACCCGAACGGGGTTGCCAATTCCTCCGATCAGGTCGGCCGCAACATGATGGACCATCCGGCCCGCACGTTCACGGTCACCACCAAGGAGCCTTTCTGGTCTGGCATCGGCCCGGTCGTCAATTCGGGCATCATGGAAACCTCGCAAGGCGCGTTCCGCTCCGAACATGCCGGCGCGTATTTCCGCTACAACAACTTCGCCCGCAACCGTTTCGTCACATTCGCGGCGCTGAAGAAGGGCTTGGTCGGCAAGGCGCTGGACGAAGAAATCCGGCGCATGGCGGCCTGCACCGCCGATATCGTCGCGGCTCACGAAATTCTGCCGGACCCGAATAATCGCCTGACGTTGTCGGACAAGAAAGACTGGCTTGGCCTTCCGAAACCGTCGATCAATTATGATGTCGGCGACTATGTCCGTAAATGCTGGGAAGTCTACTCCCAGCCAATCGGCAAGCAGATCGCCGAAGCCATGGGTGCGATCGATATCAAGATCAGCCCGAAATACAACAACAGCAAGCACATTATGGGCGGCACCATAATGGGCAAGGATGCGTCCAACTCGGTTGTCGATGTCGATTGCCGCGCCCATGACCACGAAAACCTGTTCATCCCCGGTGGCGGCGCAATGGCAGCCGGTGCTTGCGGCAACAGCACCATCACCATGACCGCGCTTGCCCTCAAGGCTGGCGACGCCATTGTCGAACAGATGCGGGGCGCCTGATCATGAAGACCGTAAAATCCTTAGCCCTCGCGGCACCGCTTGCCCTTGTTGCGCTGGCACCGGCGGCAGCACAGGAATTCTCCAAGGAACTGATCGAGAAGGGCCGCTATCTGGCGACCGCTTCCGATTGCGTTGCCTGTCATACCAACCATGACGGCGGCAAGCCGATGGCCGGCGGCCTATCCATGGTGTCCCCGGTCGGCACGATCATGTCGACCAACATCACCCCCTCCAGGCAGTTCGGCATCGGCAACTATTCGCAAACCCAGTTTGCCGACGCAGTTCGCAAGGGTGTTCGCGGAGATGGCGCAAACCTCTACCCGGCCATGCCCTATGTGTCCTATTCCAACATGACGGACGAGGACATCAATGCGCTCTATGCCTATTTCATGCAGGGCGTCGAGCCGGTGGACGAAAAGGCTCCGGAAACGAGCCTGCCATTTCCGATGAACATCCGCGCCTCGATGATGGGCTGGAACCTGCTGTTCCGTCCGAACGAGGTACATAAGGATGATCCGAGCCAGTCGGACGAATGGAACCGCGGCAAATATCTGGCTGAGGGTGCCGCGCACTGCAGCACCTGCCACACGCCGCGCGGCGTCTTCATGCAGGAACAGAAGAGCCTCAACCTGACCGGCGGTCAGGTCGGCGCTTGGTATGCGCCGGATATCACCAATGACAAGGTGCATGGTATTGGCTCCTGGAGCCAGGAGGATCTCGTCACCTACCTGAAGACCGGCAAGCTGGAAAACAGGGCGCAGGCGGCGGGCAGCATGGCGGAAGCCATCAGCTACTCCTTCCAGCACCTGACCGATGCGGACCTGAACGCGATCGCCACCTATGTGCGCAGCGTTCCCTCCGCCAATGCCGGGCAGGCATCGGGCATCACCCGCTTCGACAAGGGTTCAGAAGGCAATGACATGGCCGCTTTCCGCGGCAAGAACTATGCCGACGGACTGAAGGGTGATCACGCCGGCGCGCAAATCTTTGCCGCCAACTGCGCCTCCTGCCATGGCTACAATGCCCAGGGCACTAAGGATGGTTACTATCCGAGCCTGTTCCACAATGCCGCGACGGCAGGTGACAACTCGATCAATGTCATCTCCGCCATCCTCAACGGCGTTGACCGCCATACTGAAGCCGGCCATGTCTTCATGCCGCCTTTCGGCGATCAGGCGAATGCCGTCGTGCAGCTGAACAATGTCGAGGTTGCCTCGCTTTCGAACTATCTTCTGGCTCAATACGGCAATGATAAGCTGACCGTGACGCCGGAAGAGGTTCAGGTGCTTCGCGAGGGCGGACCGAAGTCGAATATCGTTCAGCTGGCAAGGATCGGCATGGGGGCGGGCGCGGTTGCCGCATTGCTGCTTGTCGTCGGTTTTGTCTGGTATAGCGCGCGACGCAAAGCAAGGCCTGCTCACGCAGCATAACAGATTGAGCCTTCGCCAGCCGATATGCTGACGGGGCTTTTTTGTCTTTCGAGGGTATGAAGCCTTCGCTGACCGAGCATTTGTTCGGTGCCATGCCGGATCACCCGTTCGTGACGGTAGGGGCAGATCGTTTGAACGCGTGCGTGCTTGTTGAAACGTAATCGGCTCCTACTTTTAGCTTTCGGACACCCACCGAAAGCATGCCTCAATGGATCTGCATACCAGTCGGCCGAAAACCGCCGAAACTGTCCCTGGCGACGGTCTCGAGAGTGGCCATAAGCCTCGCGGCGAAACTACGCCGGAAATCACCTTTCGATATGCGGGGCTCCGGATCGGCACGCGACGGATGATTGTGCTGGTGCTCAATCTCGCAACGATTGCAGCGCTGGGATATGGGCTGTTCCGCCTCCTTTCACCGGGCGGGATCGATCTGATCGAGGCCGTCATGTTGCTCGGTTTTCTGCTGGCCATGCCCTGGACCGTGCTTGGCTTCTGGAATGCGATCATCGGACTGATGCTTCAGCATGGGCCGGGTAATCCTGCCCGCAGTATCTATCCGTTTTATCCGCAGGGTGAGCGCGGTCGCCCCAATAGCCTTTCGTCGCGAACCGCACTGACATTGTTTCTGCGAAACGAGGATCCGCTGCCGGCTCTGGCACGGTTGGAGGCGATGTCCGACAGCCTGAAGGCGACGGGCCTCGCGCAGCATTTCCGGTTCTTCGTCTTGAGCGACACATCCGACGAGGCTATTGCGAAAGCCGAGGCCATGGGCTTCGAATGCTTCGTTGGCGCGGTCGCTTTTCCCGCTGAAAACCGCCCGGTCTACCGGCGGCGTGAAGTCAATACCGGCTACAAGGCCGGCAACATTCACGACTTTCTCGATGAATACGGCGAGGATTACGACTTCTTCCTGCCGCTCGATTCAGACAGCGTCATGTCCGGCGATGCGATCATCCGCCTTGTCGCGGCGATGGAGGCCCGGCCCGAGATCGGCATTCTTCAGTCGCTTGTGGTCGGCATGCCGGCGACCAGCGGGTTCGCGCGGATGTTCCAGTTCGGCATGCGCCATGGCATGCGCGCTTTCACCATGGGCGCGGCGTGGTGGAATGCCGATTGCGGCCCATATTGGGGCCATAACGCTCTGATCCGCACGACAGCGTTCAGAGCCCACTGCCATCTGCCCGTCCTGCCGGGCGCACCGCCGCTCGGCGGGCATGTGCTGAGCCATGACCAGTTGGAAGCCGCCTATATGCGTCGCGGTGGTTACGAAGTTCGGGTGCTGCCGGTCGAGACGCAGAGCTTCGAGGCCAACCCGCCGACATTTCCCGATTTCGCCAAGAGAGATCTGCGCTGGTGCCAGGGAAACATGCAATATTGGCGTTTCCTGTTCGAGCCCGGGCTGAAGACGCTCAGCCGGTTCCAGGTTCTCCAGGCTATATTGATGTATGTCGCGCCGCCGGCCTGGATCGTCGCAACCTTTGCCGCCGCGTGGAAAGCCATCTCTGGGGAGTTCGATCCCGCCTATCTGCAGTTGGGCCTTAGTCTCTTTGCCGTCATCTTCTTCATGTCGGTAGCCCCAAAACTCGCCGGCATGCTCGATGTGTGTCTGACCAAAGGCGCGGTGCGGCGTTATGGCGGACCGCTGCGGTTCGGCTTGTCGGCAATAATCGAAATTCTCGCCTCGATGCTGATGGCGCCGATCATCGCGGTCTACGTGTCAGTCTTTCTGCTCGGCCTGCCGTTCGGACGCTGTGTCACATGGAGCGGTCAGAACCGCGACAGGCTTGGGGTCTCCTTTCTTTCGGCCTTGAAGACAATGGGACTTCAAACGGTCATCGGTTTTATGCTCGCAACCGCTCTCCTTGCAGGAGCAGGAGTAACGGCTCTTCTGTGGACATTGCCTATGGTTGTCGGTCTCTGTCTGGCAATCCCGTTCACAATGCTGACCGCCTCGAAGAGTTTCGGCCGCTGGACGACGCGCTTCGGCCTGTTCGCCGTTCCCGAGGAAGTGCGCATGCCGCGGATCTTGAGCCCGCTCGTGCCGCATGCCGCCCGTCGCTGGAGACGCCGCGCGACTGCACCTTTCCATCGGGATACGACGGTTCAATCCCAAGCTTTGGTGGATAGCCATACATGACGACATCGCGCGCCTTGTGGCTGACGGGTAAAATGAAGGCAGAACTGAAACCGACAATGATCGGACCGCTCACCGAGGGCGAGCTGCTTGTCGAAAGCCGCTTTGGCGCCATCAGCAGAGGCACGGAGGCTCTGGTGGCCGAAGGATCGGTGCCGGAGAGTGAACACGACTGCATGCGCGCCCCGTTGCAGGATGGTGAATTCCCGTTTCCGGTGAAATATGGTTACGCTGTCGTCGGCACGGTCAAGGCGGGCGCAGAGGCGCCTGCCGGTCAAACCGTCTTCTGTCTCCATCCGCATCAGGACCTGTTCCATGTGCCGGCAGATATGGCTGTAGCCGTTCCGCCCGATGTGCCGGCATCACGTGCCGTTCTTGCCGCGAATATGGAAACGGCTCTCAACGGCATCTGGGACGCGAACATTCTTGCCGGCGACAGGGTAACCATTGTCGGTGGCGGACTTGTTGGGCTTCTCGCCGCATATCTTTCGGCAAGAATACCGGGGACGGATGTCACCTTGATCGATGTGAACTCCGAGCGAGAGGCGCTTGCCACCGCTTTCGGTTGCCATTTCGCCCTGCCCGGCGAAGCTGAGGGGTCTGCTTGCAACAGCGACGTGGTCATACATGCTTCGGCGACATCCGAAGGCCTTGCGACCGCCATTTCTGTCGCCGGCTTCGAGGCGAGGATCGTCGAAATGTCCTGGTTTGGTGAAGGCATGGTCAATATACCGCTCGGCGGACGGTTTCACAGCCATCGCCTGTCGATTGTCGGCTCGCAGGTTGGCCATGTCCCGGCTGCAAGGCGAGCCCGTTGGCCACTTTCGCGGCGGCTTGAAACAGCGCTCGCTCTCTTGGCGGACGACCGGCTTGATGCTCTCATTTCCGGTGAGACCGCTTTCGATGATCTCGCCGCAAGCTATATCCGGATCCTCGCCGATCCGAATACGTTGTGTCACCGCATCCGCTATTCCTGACAACCGGAGAATCCAAGAACGATGTTTGCCGTCGAAGTGCGCGACCACATGATGATTGCCCATAGCCTGCCGCGCGAGGTTTTCGGTCCCGCCCAGGCCATGCACGGCGCGACTTTCGTTGTCGACGCCGCCTTCATGACGGAGGATCTCGATGACAACGGCCTTGGCGTCGATATCGGGCTGGCGACAGTCGTGCTCAAAGACGCCTTGGCACCGCTCAACTACAAGAACCTCGATGAACTGGATATCTTTCGCGGCAAGGTGACCACCACCGAAGTGCTGGCCAAGCATATCTTCGACGATCTGCGTCGACGCATTGAGGCGGGCGAGCTTGGGCCGGGCGGCAAGCGGATTTGTCGCTTGAAGATCATGCTGCACGAAAGCCATGTGGCGCGCGCATGGTATGAGGCCGCGATTTGAACGGTGTGGATGAGGAAGCCGGAGCACCGCATCTCGTGTTTGCCATTCCCGGAGACATCGAGACCCGCAGTGGCGGTTACAGTTATGATCGGCGAATGATCGCGGAATTGCGCAAGCTTGGCTGGCAAGTCGACCATATGAGACTGCCGGACGGATTTCCGGCTCCAGGCCGCGACGAACTTGAGACGGCGGCACGGCACTTTGCCGGTCTTGCGAAAAATAGCCTCGTGCTTGTCGATGGGTTGGCCTTCGGCACCATGCCCGATATTGCAAGGCGGGAGGCGGAGCGGCTGAAGCTCGTCGCGCTCGTACACCATCCGCTGGCGATGGAAACCGGGCTTTCACAACAGCGAGCGGAAGAACTCAGGCAAAGCGAAGTTGATGCGCTGGCTCATGTGCGCGGGGTGGTTGTTACAAGTCCCGAGACGGCCCGCATTTTGGCTTGCAATTTCGGCGTTCGACAGGGTTCGATCTGTATCGCCATACCGGGGACGGCACCTTCCGAGCAGGCGCATGGCAGCATCGACGGCGCACCGCCGATGATCCTTTCCATCGGCTCGCTGACGCCACGTAAGGATCATCAGACGCTTGTCGCGGCACTGGCGAAACTTCGAGATCGTTCATGGCAATGCCGTATCGTCGGTAGCGACAGGATGGATCTCCAATCCGCCTCCGCCCTGCGCCGGCAGATTGCAGAACCTGGCCTGAACGACAGGATTGCCGTGACGGGTGCCCTTGATGACGTTGATGCCGAATATGCGGCGGCCGACATTTTTGCGCTCGCGAGCCGCTACGAGGGGTTCGGCATGGTGTTTGCCGAAGCCATGGCGCGAGGCCTGCCGATCGTCGGCTGCCATGGCGGTGCGGTACCTGATTTAGTCCCCGATCGCGCTGGCATTCTGGTAGAACCTGGTGATGCCACTGGGTTTGCAGAGGCGTTGGCGACGATGTTGGATGAACCTCAGAAACGGCGGGACTACGCTGCCGGTTCGCTTGCCGTGGGCCTGAATTTGCCGGATTGGCCGGCGAGCGCCAGAATTCTTTCTGATTTTTTGGAAGGTATAGGATGAGCGGCTTCGACAAGACTTGGCTTGACCTGCGGGAAGCTGCCGATCATGCGGCGCGGGATCACGGCCTCCAAAAGCAGGTGATCGATCATCTGGCTGCGGCGCATGGAGAAACGCTGGTTGTCGATCTGGGGGCCGGGACAGGGTCGACCTTCAGGGCTTTTCTGCCTAAGGCTCTTCATTGGCGCTGGCGGCTGGTCGATAATGATCCACTGTTGCTAATCGAGGCAAAACGCCGGCATGCAGGGTCCGCACGGATTGAATGTATGGAGGCACATCTGGATGCCCCGGCTGACAGCCTGTTTTTCGAAGCGCGACTTGTGACGGCCTCCGCTCTTTTCGATCTTGTTTCGGAGAGCTTTCTGGCCCGGCTGGTTTCAGAACTCGCCCAGACAAATATCGGCCTTTATGCCGCACTGAATTATGACGGTGTCTGTCGCTGGGACGAACATCATCCGTTGGATGATGAGGTGGTTGCGGCGTTCAATGTCCATCAAAGGCGAGATAAGGGTTTCGGTCCGGCACTCGGCCCAGACGCTACGCCGGTTCTGCGCAGGTTGCTGGAGGAGCAGGGGTTTCAGGTCGCCTTGGCACCCAGCCCGTGGCGGCTTGATAAGGCACATGCGGAGCTGCAGCGGCAATTCATTTTCGGCATTGCGAGTGCCGCTGCTGAAACAGGGCTTGTTGAGGAAGCTGATGTGAACGACTGGCGACTGGCACGGCTGCAGCAGGCGGAAAGCTCGGACTGCCTAGTCGGGCATTGGGATCTGTTTGCATTTCGTTGAGGCTGCACTCATCACGCCGGCATGTGAAACCGGCGTGATGATCTTGTTCTGCCCTCTACGCCTTATTTCGCGCCCGCCGATTGCTGGTCAGCCTGGATAGCGGTGAGCGCGATTGTGAAGACGATGTCGTCAACCAGCGCGCCGCGCGACAGGTCGTTGACCGGCTTGCGCAGGCCCTGCAGCATCGGGCCGACGGAGACAACATCGGCGGAGCGCTGAACGGCCTTGTAGGTGGTGTTGCCGGTGTTCAAGTCCGGGAAGACGAAGACATTGGCGCGGCCGGCGACCGGGCTGTCGGGAGCCTTGGAACGGCCGACGCTTTCGACGCTTGCCGCATCATACTGGATCGGGCCGTCGATCAGGAGGTCCGGCTTGCGTTGACGGGCAAGCTCGGTTGCCTCGCGCACCTTGTCGACATCGCCGCCGGTACCCGACGTGCCGGTCGAGTAGGAGATCATTGCCACCCGCGGATCGATGCCGAAGGCTTTTGCCGTGTCGGAAGACTGGACGGCGATTTCCGCCAGCTGGTCTGCCGTCGGGTTCGGGTTGATGGCGCAATCGCCATAGACCAGAACCTGATCGGGCATCAGCATGAAGAAGACCGAGGAGACGATGCTCTGGCCCGGCTCCGTCTTGATCAGCTGCAGGGCAGGGCGCACCGTGCTTGCCGTGGTATGGACCGCACCGGAGACCAGACCGTCGACTTCACCGACGGCGAGCATCATCGTGCCGAGAACGACCGTGTCTTCCAGCTGGGCAATTGCCTGGGGAGGCGTCATGCCCTTGGACTTGCGCAGTTCGACCATGGCATCGACATAGTTGGCGCGCACGGCGGCCGGGTCGAGGATTTCGAGATCGGCGGGCAGTTCGATGTCCTTGGCCCTGGCGATCATCTGGATGGCATCGGGGCGACCGAGCAACACGCAACGGGCAATGCCCTTCTGGTGGCAGATGACGGCAGCCTGCAGCGTGCGGGGTTCTTCACCCTCGGGCAGCACGATGCGCTTATTGGCCTTCCGTGCACCTTCGATCAGGTGGTTGCGGAAGCGCGGCGGCGAAAGCCGTGCTTCGGTCGAGGTACCGATCCGGTCACGCAGCGATGTCGTGTCGATATGTTCGGCGACGAAATCGATGACCTTTTCCATGTGCTGGCTGTCATCCTGGCTGACATGGTAGCTGAGATGCGCCAGGCGGGAGGCGGTGGCATAGGTATCGTCGGGGGTGGACAGGATCGGCAGGATGTTTGAGCCGACCGAGGCCATCAGGTCTGCGACCGGGGTTGCAAGCGGTGCGCCGCAGGTGAGCAACAGGCCGGCAAGCGGCACGCCACGGCTATGGGCGAGCGCCGAGGCAAGCGCGATATCGCTGCGGTCACCGGGCATGACGACCAGGGTTTCCGGACGCAGGCGGTCGATCATCTTCTCGACCGAACGGGCACCGACGACGATCTCGCGGACACGCACGGCATCGAGCTTGGAACCCTGCACGACGCTCAGATCGAGCGACGAGACGAGGTCGGACAGGCGTGGCGTGTTGAGATTCGGCTCGTACGGGATCGCGCCGAGGATGGTGCTGGTTTCCATTCCGGCTTTGGCAAATGCAACCGTCAGAGCCTCACGCCGGCTTTTCTCAGGTAGCTTGTTGACGAGCAGGCCGGCAAAATGCCCCTCGGCGTCGCGCATATACTGACGCTCGGCGAGCGCAACCGTATCGGTCAGCCGCTTGTCATCATCGACACCGCTGACGACCGGAACCACTTCGGCGTCGAGGCTGCGAGCAATCTCGACATTGAGCCTGGGAACGATCTGCAGATCGGTAAACGGGATCAGGCCTTCGACGACAACCACGTCATGATCGGCGCGCAGGGCTTCCGTCATCGTTGCGACTTCTTCCAGCAACAGATCGAGTTCGCCCTTGCGCAAAAGATCTTCCGCATGGGTAAATGCGATCGGCTCGGGGGCCTCCGTCAGGCACAGGCTGCGGGCAAAATAGGTGGAGACTTCGGTCGTCTTCAGCGGCGAGCCGGGATGTTCACTGGCCGTCGGCTGAGCGATCGGCTTGACGAAGCCGACCTTCAGACCGTCACGCTGCAGGGCTCGCACGAAACCGAGCGCTACGGCGCTCAGGTCGACGTCTTGCGCCAGCGGTGCGAGAAAAATGAGATGTGCCGACATGAAACTATCGCCTTTCGATTTGTCATGACCGTTCCGGCCATGCCGGGAAAAATCTATTTTGAGGCGCCCGGCAACCCTTCGTATGGACCGGACGCCTCGGAATTTGATCGGACCGCCTCAACTTGCCTTACCTATATAGGGCCGGGCCTCGTTTGCTATGGCCCATTCCTCGTTGGTGGCGATGACGGCCGCAGCGGTCCTGCTGCCGGAAGCGCTGATCACGCCGCAACGTCCGCCGAACATCTGGCCATTGGCTTCGTCGTCCAGCGTGATGCCGAGCACCCTGAGCCGGGCGATCGTCTTGCGGCGTACGAAGGCTGAGTTTTCGCCGATACCACCGGTAAACACGACTGCGTCGAGACGAAGCAGGGACGTGGCAAGACCGCCGATATAACGGGCGAGGCGATGGACCATTGCATCGAGTGCAAGGATCGCACCCTCATGACCTTCAGCCGCAGCACTTTCCAGCGTCCGGCAATCGTTGGAGAGGCCGGAAAGGCCAAACAGGCCGCTCTTGCGGTTGAGCAGGGTGTCGAGTTCATCGATAGAGAGCTTATCCTGTCGGGCAATGTGGAATATTGCGCCGGGATCGATATCGCCGGAACGGGTGCCCATGACGAGGCCTTCAAGCGGTGTGAGACCCATCGACGTATCGACGCTTTCGCCGTTCAGGACGGCGGTTGCCGAAGAACCGTTGCCGAGATGGGCAATCACGAGGCCATGATCGCTGGGGTCAAGGCCCAGCAGTTCAACCGCTTCCTTCGCAAGAAAGCCGTGGCTGGTGCCGTGGAAGCCGTAACGGCGGACGCCGGCATCACGATAGGTCTGCGGAATGGCATAGGCATGTGCGGCTTGTGGGATGGTCATGTGGAAGGACGTGTCAAACACCGCCACATGCGGCACCCAGCCGAGCACTTCCATGGCGACACGCACGCCAAGCACGTTTGCCGGGTTATGCAGCGGAGCGAGATAGGAGAGGGTCTCGATCTCGTCGAGAACTTCGGTATCGAGGCGGATTGCCTTGGTAAAACGCTCGCCGCCATGCACGATCCGGTGTCCGACGGCACCGATCGCGTCCAGCAGATCTCGTTCCTTCAGGCTGTCCATCAGTCGGCGCAGCGCTGCGTCATGGCTGCCGCCATCAAGCGCGATCGTCACTTTCGCATCGTTTTCCTTGAGGATCAGTCGGCTTTCCGGCTGTCCGAGATTTTCGGCGAGGCCTGAAACGACTGCCGTACGGCCTTCACCGGCAAACAGGCTGAACTTCAGCGACGAGCTGCCGCAATTGATGATGAGAACGTGTGACTGATCTTGGGCCATTCATGTAATCCTCTAGCGGGACGTGCCGTATGGGCACGGTTCCTCGTCGCAACGGCCTTTGCCGCTCGCGCCTGTCCTGTTGATATCGATTTCAATATTGCTGCGGGTTGCGTGACCGGCTTTGGCTACAGCCCTTTCCCCGAAAATTGTCGAGGCGTGGGCACCCACCAGATGCCCACGCCGTTGCGAAGCCGAAGCTTCACAGGGGTGTCTCAGAAGGCCTCGACGCAAAGCGCGATGCCCATGCCGCCGCCGATGCACAGCGTTGCGAGGCCCTTCTTTGCGTTGCGGGCTTTGAGCGCATGCAGCAGCGTGACAAGGACGCGTGCACCGGAAGCCCCGATCGGATGACCGATGGCGATTGCACCGCCATTGACATTGACCTTGGCCGGATCCCAGCCGAGATCGCGGTTGACCGATAGCGCCTGTGCCGCAAACGCCTCATTGGCCTCGATCAGATCGAGATCGTTGATTGTCCAGCCGGCCCGTTCCAGCGCCTTGCGCGAGGCGGGGATAGGACCGGTGCCCATGATGGCCGCATCGACACCCATCGTTGCAAACGAGGCGATCCGGGCAAGCGGGGTGAGACCACGGCGAGCAGCTTCCTCTTCGCGCATCAGCACCACGGCGGCAGCACCGTCGTTGAGGCCAGAGGCATTGCCCGCCGTCACCGTGCCGTCCTTCTTGAAGGCGGGCTTGAGCCCGGCCAGAACGTCGAGCGTCGTGGCGCGCGGGTTCTCGTCGGTATCGACAATGATGTCACCCCTGCGGCCCTTGATCGTCACCGGCACGATCTCTGACTTGAACCGGCCTTCGGCGATTGCGGCTGCAGCCTTGGTCTGCGAGGCAAGTGCAAAGGCATCCTGTGCTTCACGGGTCAATGCATATTTGGCTGCGACGTTTTCGGCGGTGATGCCCATATGGTAGTCGTTGAACGCATCCCACAATCCGTCCTTGATCATCGTGTCGACGAACTCGGCCGCGCCCATCTTGATGCCGGTGCGCAGCACGGCGGCATGTGGAGCAAGGCTCATGTTTTCCTGGCCGCCGGCCACCACCACATCGGCATCCCCGGCAAGGATCGACTGGGCGCCGAGTGCGACCGCACGCAGGCCCGAACCGCAGACCTGGTTGATGGTGAGTGCGGTAGCACTCATCGGGATGCCTGCGGTAACGGCTGCCTGGCGGGCGGTGTTCTGGCCCTGACCGGCGCTCAGCACATGGCCGAGCACGACATCGGAAACGGCGGAGGCTTCGACACCGCCGCGTTCGAGAGCTTCGCGGATGACGATCGAGCCAAGCTGGCTTGCGGGAAGGGTGGAAAGCCCACCCATGAACTTGCCGATCGCAGTGCGCGCGGCTGAAACGATTACGATATTGGTCATGGGTTTTCCAATCCTGCCGCATGAGTTCGTGACCTTCCGGCCTTCATCTGCAGCGAAAGAGAGAAGATGGCGCAGGAGATCCACGCCTCGACATTACGGTGGCTCGATGAGAGCCGGAATGAAGCGGGAGGGACGACGGAGGAGGATACGCCCCTCCCGCAAACCGATAGTTCAGGCTGCGATGCCCATCACGCCTGGAACCTTCGGTATCAACAGTTTGGCTTCCGACGCAGCGATAACCTGATCGACCGTCACGCCGGGAGCTGTTTCCAGAAGCACCAGCCCTTCCTCGGTCGGCTGGATCACAGCCATTTCCGTGACCACCAGATCAACGCGGCGAACGGAGGTGAGGGGCAGCGTGCATTTCCTGATGATCTTCGGAGCGCCCTTTGCCGTGTGGGTCATTGCAACGATCACACGTTTGGCACCAGAGACGAGGTCCATCGCGCCGCCCATGCCTGGCACCATCTTGCCCGGGACCATCCAGTTGGCGAGCTGGCCTTCTTCATCCACCTGCAATCCGCCGAGAACCGTCACATCGAGATGGCCGCCGCGGATCAGTGCGAACGACAAGGCGCTGTCGAAGGCGCAGGCCCCGGGTAGGGCACCGATCGGAGAGCCGCCGGCATCGGTGAGGTCAGCTCCGGCAAGACCCGGATCAGGCAGGGCGCTCATGCCGACAATGCCGTTTTCCGACTGGAAGGAGATGCCAGCATCGGAAGGCAGGTAGTTTGCAACCATGGTCGGCAGGCCGATCCCGAGATTGACCAGATCGCCGCGCTTCAGTTCCAGCGCGACGCGCCGGGCGATGATTTCTTTCTCGTTCATTTTTCGGCTCCCTTCGCGACGATCACGTCGACAAGCACGTGCGGGGTAACAACGGCATCGGGCTCGATGCAGCCGATGGGGACGATCTCGTTCGGCTCGGCAATCACCAGCTCAGCGGCCAGCGCCATCAGCGGGTTGAAGTTACGCGATGTCAGCGAATAACGCAGGTTGCCGGAATAGTCGGCGCTACGGGCGGAGATCAGCGCGATATCGGCCTTGATGGCCTCTTCCACGAGATAGGTCGTGCCGTTCAGTTCGACGGTCTGCTTGCCCTCGCCTGCCGTTGTGCCGACACCCGTCGGCGTCAACACGCCGCCAAGTCCGGAACCGCCGGCACGCACGCGCTCGGCCAGCGTCCCTTGCGGAACGAGATCGACCTCGAGTTCGCCGGCGATCATCAGCTTCTGGGTCTGCGGATTGGTGCCGATATGGCTGGCAATCACCTTCTTCACCAGACCGGCATCGATCAGCTTGCCGATGCCGACACCGGGGCGGGCCGTATCATTGGCGATCACGGTGAGGTTCTTCTTGCCCTGGCGGACCAGTTCGTCGATCAGCAGTGGCGGGGTGCCCGCGCCCATGAAACCGCCGATCATCAATACCGCGCCATCCGGGATCTGCTCGACTGCAGCTGCGACGCTACTTACTTTTGACATGGATCTTTCCTCTTCGGGGGAGGCGGGGCAGCCCACAAGAATTCAGGCTGCCGGCACCTTTGGCGCCTTAGTTCTTGGCCGGAATGTCCATCGCGAGAAGCGCGGAGGCCAGGCATTTACCGTGTGCATCAAGGGCAAGCGAGCGAGTTACGCCGCCGCCGAGAGCATCCTGCATGACGAAGTTGAGTGCGCCGAGCGTCGGGATTTCGTAACGAACGACGTCGCCGTTGACGATGCCCTTGAAATGCGCCCTGACCCGTTCGGGCGTGACGTATTCGCGGACGCGTTCGTAATCCTTCTGGTCATAAACGATGACGGAGATGTTGGAGATGTTGCCCTTGTCGCCGGTGCGGGAATGGGCGATGTCGAAGAGTTTCATAGCCTTAGGCCTCCAGATATTCGATGACGGGGACGACCTTATCGCGCGGGAAGAGCGCGGAAAGCATCGCGACCACCTGCTTGGCCGATTTCGTGGCGCCACCACCGCTGGCAGGGCCATTGGTGTATAGCGTCTCGACTTCATTGCCGATGCGCACAGCTTCTTTCATGCTGTCGCAACGACCGGTCACACGGACACGAACCTCGGTCGGTTCGGGGGCCGGTGCCAGAACGCCGGCATGGATCGAGTTGACGCCGATCAGGTCGAAACGCAGCTCGTTTGCCTCGACGCCGGTGATCTTCAGTCTTTCCCTGACGATATCGAGGGCCAGTTGGGCACGCGCCAGCGCACCGGGACCGGCATAGGAAATTTGGCCTTCGCCCATGTAGCCGTCGTTATAGCCGACCGAAACCTTGAAGGTGTCAGTGCGGGCACGACCGGTGACGCCACCGACCTTGATGCGGTTGGGAGCGATTTCGGTGAAGGTGATCTGCGAGAAATCGGCAGTCACATCCGGTGTCAGATAGGTCTTGGGGTCGTGAACCTCATAGAGGATCTGTTCCTTGCAGGTGTGCTCGGTGACCTTGCCGCCCGAGCCCTCAACCTTGGTGATGACGATCGCGCCGTCTTCGGAAACTTCCGCAATCGGAAAGCCGAGGCGCGCGAGGTCGGCAACGTCCTTCTTGCCGGGTTCGGCGTAATAACCGCCGGTGACCTGACCGCCGCATTCCAAGAGGTGGCCGACAGCCGTGCCCTTGCCGATCTTGTCCCAGTCGTCCTGCGACCACCCGAATTCATGGATCTGCGGGGCTAGGAACATCGACGGATCGGCAACGCGGCCGGTGATGATGACGTCGGCGCCGTTGGCAAGCGCTTCTACCATGGGGGCAGCACCCACATAGGCGTTGGCGGAGACGAGAACGCCGGCCATGCTGGAAGCCGGAGCGCCAGTTTCAAGGATCTTGGTGTCGCTGACCTTGAGGGCTTCGACGACGTCGTCACCGAAGATGGCTGCAATCTTGAGCTTGCCGAGGCCCAGGCGGGCGGCAATCTCGCGAACCTTGGCAGAGCCGGCCTGCGGATTTGCAGCGCCCATGTTGGTGATGATCTTGATACCGTTCTTCTTGCAGATTGGCAGTACGGCTTCGAAACGTTCGACGAGCAGCGGGTCATACCCCTTTGTCGGGTCGTTCAGCTTGGCGTTCTGGGCGATCGCGATGGTGCGCTCTGCCAGGCATTCGAAAACGAGGTAGTTGATGTTGCCTTTTTCGGCGAGTTCCACCGCCGGCTCGATGCGATCGCCGGAATATCCGGCTCCGGATCCGATGCGAATAGTACGCATTATTGTAACTCCTTATTTCAAATCAGGTGGGCGCGGCTCATCCGAACGGGGATGGGATGACACCCAGGATCACTGCGGTAATGGTCATCAGGACCGTGGCAGCGAAGAGGAATGGAATTGCCAGTTTCTGGTGTTCACCGAGGCTGACGCCGGTAAGGCCCATGATCAGGAAGGTGGCGGGCGTCAGCGGGCTGACGGGGAAGCCGGTGGTCATCTGGCCGAGAATGGAGGCCTGGGCGACGTGGATCGGGTCACCGCCGAAGCTGTGATAGACATTTGCCAGAACCGGCATGACACCGAAGTAGTAGGAGTCGGGGTCGAACAGCAGGCTGAGCGGCATCGACAGGATACCGGTGATGAAGGGAATGGCCTGTGCATGGTCCGCCGGGACGTAGGTTGCGCCGGCTGCGGCCATCGCCTTGATCATGCCTGTACCGCCCATGATGCCGGTGAAGGCGCCAGCGGCGAAGAGGATGGAGGCCATCATCAGCGCGGCTTTTGCATGGGCATCGACGCGAGCCTTCTGGTCCTTGACCTTGGGATAGTTGATCATCAGGGCAAGCACGGTACCGATCATGAACATCGGAGCGGCATCGACATAACCCGAGATCATCGTACCGAGGATCGCAAGCGCCAGAAGAATGTTGACCCAGAAGAGATGAGGACGACGGATTTCCTTTTCGGCATCGGTGAGTTCGCGCTTGTAGGCGCCTTCCGAACCTTCGCCGGTTGCAGCAACCGTGGCGCCAGCACCAAGGCCAAGGCGACGTTCCTCGCGCTTACCCATGTACCAGGCTGTGGCGAAGACGAATACCAGACCAACAATCTGCACGACAAAGAGCGGTGTGAAGATCGACGATACCGGAACATTCAGTGCAGCCGAAGCGCGCAGAACCGGACCTGTCCAGGGCAGGAAGTTGACACCGGCAGCCAGAGCCACGACGAGTGCCAGAATTCGGCGTTGCATGCCCAGACGGTCGTAGAGAGGCAGCATGGCTGGAATGGTGATGAGGAAGGTGACCGCGCCGGAACCGTCGAGATGGATGATCAGGGCGAGCAATGCCGAGCCGACGACGATGCGGGTCGGCTTTAACCCGACGGCTTTCAGAATGCGGTCGATGATCGGGTCCATCATGCCGGCGTCAGTCAAGACACCGAAGAAAACGATCGCAAAGACAAACATGGCTGCCGTCGGCGCGATGTTTTTGACGCCACTGACGATGAATGTTGCTGTTTCTGCACCGAACCCACCAATCAGCGATGCGATGATCGGGATCACGATGAGGGCAACCAATGGTGACAGCTTGTTCGTCAATATAACTGTCAACAGAACAAGGATTGTCACTAATCCAAGAATAGCTAGCATATCTGCTCTCTCCCCAGTAACGCTAAAATTAGGAAGCGTTTACTTTTGAACTTGAAATGTATTTCCTCAGAAAGGGCTCCTTTTGTTTCTGATAAGCACAAATGATCGAGTGCAATCCATGTCGAGATTGCCTCAAAAAAACTGATCTGAATTTGCTTTTCACTTCGAAGGAAGCGCCTGAAAACTTTGTGGCAGAGATGTGACGTTTAAAGAATTGAATTTATTGGATCACTGTAATTAGCAAACGTAATGACAAGAGAGATTTCTAGAAAACGTTATATTATCAACCGGTTGCCTGCGTCATTGAGATGGATCCAAGCGCGTGTGGATCAAAATGTTGACGTTTTGTCGCATATTTCGGGCTATGCAACGTCGCCTTAGTATTGGCTTCGGCTAGTTTCGGCCTGAATTGTCTCGGGGCTGGAGAAGCCTTCGATCGGGTTTGTTGCGTTTATAGATAGTGGATCACCTCTCGACGGACTGCAGCACGTGGGGCAAGTCCTGTTGCATATCCGTTCGCGCTTCCGAATTTTGACAAAGCTCTAACCCGGCACTGTGGGTGCAGCTATCGCGCAGGTTCATCAAGCGAGCAGAAACTCAGGCTTCAAGGAACAACCTAATCCATGCCGATGAACTGTCGGCCTCACGCCTGCCCTCTCAGTATCAGGCAGAGAGCAGTGGCATATTCGAATGTCTGATTTGTTGGACGAGTGGTTCAGGTGATCGGGGCAGGTCTAGGCGCCTTGCACCAGAATGAGTTTTGTTCGATTTCGGCCAGCGAGTTTGGCGTCGTAAAGTAATCTGTCGGCCTGCTTGTAAAGCTCGGCGAAGCCCGCATCTTCATCTGGTCGGGAGTTTGTCATGCCCATGCTGGCGGTGACCGCTTGCCCAAGTTCCGGTAGCGCAGTTGCGACTGCGGCAGTAATTGCCTGGCGCCGACGTTCCGCCCGTAGCTGGGCGTCTTCACCGCGTACGAGAAGCACGAACTCCTCGCCGCCCAGACGAAATGCACGAATCTGAGGGTCGGCCTGCAGGGTCTCGGCCACCGCTTTCAGAACCTCGTCGCCGATCCCATGACCGTAAACGTCGTTGATTTTCTTGAAATGGTCGAGATCAAGTACGGCAAGCGCGCGATATCCCTCGGCACGATACGTTTCGAAATTCTGTTCTATTGCCCTTCGGTTGAGCAGCCCCGTCAGTGCGTCGGATTCCGACAGGCGCTCGAAGACATCCGCCTCGAAGCGTGCGCTGTCTCTCTGGCGCCGGATCGCCATGAAGCGATCGGCAACCCCCAAGGTGGTGAACAAAACCTCGCATGCGCATCCCATATAGAAGAGCAGCATGGCATCATTGCTCTCCAGCCAAGGAGTGATACCGGTAACCAGCCGCACCGATCCGGCCAAGATCACGGGTATGTAGCCAAGCGCCTGGAATTTGGCGGCACGGCTGCCTCGCATCAAGGCGTCGGCAACTGACAGTAAGAAAATGACGAGAATCGGCGCAAAAGCCGCCGTATAGAGCGTCGACTGAATAGGGCGCGCTACGAAAGGAAATGCAGCGTGAGAGATGCTCAGCAACATTGCCCAGCCTGCGCAAGAAAGCAACGCTCGGCGCAGGATGGGATGCATACGTCCGGGTTCGATGAAACTATGCGTAAACATAGCCCCGGATGCCACCGTAAAACCGAAAATGATCGTCGTCATCCAGCTTAGCGTCATCGCCGGCAGGTCGAAGAGAACCGCTGCAAGTCCAGACGAGACCAATATCGTCAGCAGAAGCGAGATGGTCAGCGTGGAATGCCACAATACAAAAGGCTCGTTCAAGATCCTGTAGAAAGCAGCGTTGAAAATGAGCGGCATGGAAAGCATGCCGGCAAGGATGGCAAGAAGCAGAAATGATCGTAGAAGATTGCCACTCAACGGGAGGTCGGATTGTGACAGATACGCTCGCTCCAGCGTCATCCGATGGCTTGGCAGATCAAATGCAGCTATGACGTGTTGCGTGTTGCGCGTGACTTCAGGCAACGATGCCTTGAAATACCCGCCACGAAGGGAATTCGACAGGTCACCTGAAGAAAATGAACTCTGGCGTGTCGCGCCATCCCGGTCGATCACCAACAGATGAACGGCCTGAAGTGCGCTTCTCCTGGAGAACAGATAGCGGGGAAGCGTATCGTCGGGCCCGATTTCGAAGCGCAGAACCACCCTTTCGCCCTCGAGCGAATAGGTCTGATCCCCGCAAATCCAATGCTCAAGCGATCCTGCAAGTTCGACCATGTCGCTCGATAATCCGCTCGAGGTCCAGCAGGAGCTAACAATTTTTGAAGGTTCTTCCGCACGCAAAGGATTGGCAACCAGATAGACCAGCACCGCCAAGCCTAACATTGCTATAAAGAATAACTTTTGAATTCTGTCCCTCAGCATCTCTCGACGCTATACGCCAAACATTGCAATGAAGTTACACCAGTTGTGTGTGTTCTTGCCTATGCTAGGTGCCTTGCCGGCCGCACCTGCGAGATTTTCGCGGCCGGCTGACCGCATCCACATTTGCATAAGCCAACCAGTCTGTGTTCATGTCAGACGCCATACTTTATCGCTTGCGGCTGACCGTTCTTAAGTTTCAGATCACGATGCAGCGGTGACCGCCATGGCCGCCCCCTTGAACATGCCGGATGCTCCGAGCAGAGAGATATTGGTTGACGATGCTTCCACCGTTCAGCCACAAGCGACCGACTGAAGGATGGAAATTTTATGATCGAGTCCGTTTCCAGAACCACCCTCATTGGCTCGGATAGCAGGCTTGAAGCCCGAGACGTCACGTTGGTTTATGGCGACCGGACCATTTCGCGCGATCTGCGTTTCAAGGTTCCGGACGGTCTCTTCACCGTCATCGTTGGCCCCAATGCCTGCGGCAAGTCCACGCTTTTAAGAGCGCTCGCCCGGATCATCCGGCCGAATGCCGGTCATGTCGTGCTCGACGGCAAAGAGATCGAACGCATCCCGGCCCGCGATGTCGCCCGCACGCTCGGTCTTCTGCCGCAGAGTTCGGTGGCGCCTGACGGGATCACGGTTGCCGATCTCGTGGCTCGCGGCCGTTATCCACACCAGTCTTTTCTGCAGCGCTGGAGCCAAGCGGACGAGGACGCAGTCTCATGGGCGATGCGCACCGCACGGGTGGAGGAGCTTGCCGAGCGCGCCGTTGACGAGCTTTCCGGCGGGCAGCGCCAGCGTGTGTGGATCGCCATGGTGCTTGCACAGGAAACACCGCTTCTGCTGCTCGACGAACCTACGACGTTTCTCGACATCGCCCATCAGATCGAACTTCTCAATCTTCTGCGCGATCTGAACCGCCGGCAGGGCAACACTGTCGTTGCGGTTCTGCATGATCTCAACCAGGCCTGCCGTTATGCGGATCACATCGTTGCCATGCGCGACGGAAACATTGTCGCGGAAGGAAATCCGCGCAGCGTCATGACCGCGGAGCTTGTGAAGTCTGTTTTCGGGCTTGCGGCTATCGTTATTGACGATCCGGTTACCGGCGATCCGATGGTCGTGCCGCTGGATGAGATGGCAACGTCGCCGTGACCCTGCCGTCAGCGCTGTTTTGATCGCGTGAGCAGCCACAGAAGATAGAGGCCGCCGACAAGGCCGGTCGTCCGCCCGATGGGCAGGACAATATCTGCGGCAATGTACTGGGTCACAAGATCGGCGATGACCAGAAGGAAAGCCCCCATGGCTGCGGCGCTCACGACCGGCATTCCGCGCGAGGCGGTCAAACGTGCCGCAACCTGCGGTGCCGCCAGCGCCAGAAAGGCGATCGGTCCCGCCGCACCGGTGGCGACGCCGGCGAGAAGAACGGCGCAGGCAATCATGGCGAACCGCGTCCGTTCGACATTGACGCCCAGCTGTCGGGCCAGATCGTCGCCCATCTCGATCATCCGCAGCCGTGTCGCTGCAAGACCGACCAGCGGAATGAGCAGGAGCGCGCCGCCCATCACCGCCGATGCGTGATCCCAGTTGCGGGCATCGAGCGAACCGGCAAGCCAGAGATTGGCGGCGATCGCATTGTCGAGGTCGCCCTTCACCAGCATCAGGCCGTTGAGAGCATTGAGCGTTGCACCGGCGCCGATGCCGATCAGGACCAAACGATAACCGCCGGTCACTCCCTGCCGGAATGACAGGAGATAAACGAAGGTTGCCGTCACCAACCCACCGAGCATGGCCGAGAACGCCACGGCAAGCGGGCCTCCGCCGAAGATGACGATCTGTATCAGCGCGCCTGTCGCGGCCCCGGTGGTGAAGCCGATCACATCCGGCGAGCCGAGCGCATTGCGGGACACGGACTGGAATACGGCACCCGAGACGCCGAGTGATGCGCCGGCAAAGATCGCAACGAGCAGGCGCGGCAGGCGCAGGTTCATGACGACCTGTTGTCGCATGCCACTCTCTCCATATCCAAAGAGCGTTGACACGACCTCCATGAAGGGAACCGAGACGCGCCCGAGCGTGATGGCGAAAAGTGCGGCGAGGAGTGTGAGAACCGTCAGGCAGAGCGTGATCGCGATCGGGCGGACGGCGATGGCAAAGGACATGCGCCGGCTGCGCCAGACAAGCCGGCGAGCCGTGCCGGTGGAACTGGAGGCAGATGCGCGGCTCATAGTTTCGATATCCGGTGGCGACGCACGAGCGTGATGAAGAACGGTCCACCCATCAGCGCCACCATGATGCCGACGCCGACTTCTCCGGGTGGTGCGATGATCCGCCCAAGCGCGTCGGCGCTGACTGTCAGGAGGGCGGCGATGGTCATGGCGTAGGGCAGCAGCCAGCGGTGACCGGGCCCGGTCATCAGCCGGGCGATATGCGGCGCGGTGAGGCCGATGAAGCCGATCGGACCCGCGGCCGCCGTCGCCGCGCCGGAAAGAATGATCACGGCAAGCGCCGAAAGGCTCCAGACATGCAGCGGATTGCCGCCGAGCGCCTTGGCGAGGTCCGCACCAAGGGCTGCCGTGTCCAAGGCCCTGGTCAGGGTGAGCGCGATCAGGATACCGACCGACGAGAGGGCGAGAGCAGGCACAAGAACCGCATAACCGCGGCCCTGAAGCGATCCGACGGACCAGTTGCGAAACTGATCAAAAACCTGTTCGTCGCTGTTGACCAGAACGATCTGGGTCAGCGACAGAAGAACGACGGAAAGCGCGGCACCTGCCAAGACGACACGCACCGGATCGCCGTTTTGCCCGAGATTGCCGAGCAGATAGACGGCCGCTCCGGCAAATGCGGCCCCGGCGATACCGAAGGCCATATAGGCCGTCACATCGGTTATGCCCAATACGGCAATCGCGCCCGTGACCGCCATCGCTGCCCCGGCATTGATGCCGAGAATGCCGGGATCGGACAAGGGATTGCGGGTCAGTGCCTGCATGATCGTGCCGGCCGCCCCGAGCGCTGCGCCGACCAAGATGGCAAGCAGCGTGCGGGGAATACGCAGCAGCCGAACCAGAAGATGATCGCTGTCGGCGGGATCGAAATGGGTAATCGCATTCCAGGTGGTGGCAAGCGGGATGGGCCGGGCGCCAGCGACGATGCCGAATACGACCGCGGCGAGAACCAGCACGAAGAGCGCGCAGAGCCCGGCCGTCAGGCGGCTGTCACGTGTGCGGGTTGCCGCTGCCATACGTCTCGGGCCGCTTCGCAAGACCTCAGTCTCCGAACCTGGAGACGATGCCGTCGACGATTTCCTTGCCGCTGTAATAGTCGATACGGAAGGAATGGATACCTAGTCCAAAGACCTGGCCGTTCTTCACTGAAGGCAGGTTGGCAAGCACGGGATCGTTGCGGAAAGCTGCCGCCTTGCTGTCATCCACGCGCAGGAGGAATGTTGTTTCGGCCTTCAGATCCACCAGGCGCTCGTAGTCGGCCCAGACGAAATCGTCGCGGCTTGCCGCCTGCGTGTGCCATGCTGGATCCGGAGCCTCGATGTCGAAGCCGAGAGCTGCCAGAAGCGCTGCATGCGGACCGCCCGGTCGCCCGATCGGATTGCTCTGGCCGGCTCCGTTGAAGCTGATGATATTGGCCTTGCCGGCTGGGATCTTGATCCTGGCTCTGGCTGCCGCAACATAGGCGTCGAAATCGGCGATCGATGCGGCGGCCTCTTCCTCCAGCCCCGTTGCTTTAGCCAGTTCGGTTGCAAGTTCCTGCCAGGAAAGGGCGCCGTCATCGACGAGAATGGTCGGTGCGACCTGCCGGAATGCGGCAAGCTGGTCCCTGGTCGAGCCTGCGCCGCTTGCCGTCACGATGATGAGATCGGGTTCGGTGGCATAGACGGCTTCCAGATCGACCTTGCCGGCTGGCCAGGCATTGTCGACGTTTTTCTCCTTGGCGACCTTTTCCCACTGGGCAAAGAACTGGCCGTTGGCGGCCGAACCGCTCGCGGCAACTGGAGCCTTGATCGCCAGAAGCGTGCCCGTCAACGTCACCGAGGTCGAGAGAATGCGCTTCGGCTTGGCCGGTATTTCCGTCTGGCTGCCATCGACATTGGTGAAGATGCACGGCCAAGTCTCGGTGGCGGAGGCCTGCGACCAGAATAGCAGCGACGCAATCGCCGCTGTGGCGATTCGCGCCGCGATTCGGCTGGTTGTCGCAATCCTCATGGCTGCATTCTCCGCTGACGGCGTGGGCAGGGCAGGGGCCGTGCCGTCCGCTCGCAGCCCGTGCGGGCGGCAGCATTAGCATCGCAGGCCGGCACCCGCTACCAAAACATGAGCGCATCGCGCAGGATTGTTGGGGCTGCGTCGTTCAGCCCTCGATCTGTCCCGTCTGCCGTCGCAGTGACGAAGGCGGATAGCCGAAATGCTTGCGGAAGGCGGTCGTGAAGTTCGATAGATGCACGTAACCTGCCTCATAAGCGATGTCGGAAATGCTGCGATTGCTGAAGAGAAGCGCCTGGCGCGCCTCGGTCAGCCAGCGGTTGCGGATGAACTCGTTGAGGGAGCAATGATGCGCCTTGCGCACCAGCCGCTGCAGCGTCGCCTGGCTGGCACCGAGTTCGTTTGCCATCTCGGTGACGGCCAGTTCCTGGGCTGAATGACGATCGATATACTGCACAAGCGCATAGATGCGCTGCTGTTCTGCTGCCGTAAGGTTCGTCGGCGGCATCACCGCATCGGGATTGGAGCCGAAGGCTGCCGTCAGCGCTTCATAAACGATGGCGAGCGTATGGCTTTCCAGAAGTACGGCCGAAAACGGCGGCTTGCGGGCTGCGATATCGAACATCTGCCGGGCCAGGAATTCCACTTTGCGATTTGGCTGCCATTGCCAGAAACCGGGGTTTCCGCCCAGAAGCGCCTGGAATTTGTCAGGAGCCTCGCTTGTCTCGGAAAAGCGCTGCAGCCATTCGCGCGACATGCCGATGACCATCTTGTCGAGATACTGGCCCTTGCGTGCTCGCCGCCGCAGCCGCGCGCCGTTTTCGTGGGAAACGATGATTGCCGATGATTGCCAGCGTCCCTGCGCCGTGCGTTGCGGCATGGGCATCGGCACCCCGTTCAGCGAGGCCTCGACGAAACCTTCGAGGAAGATCTTGATGCAGACCTGAGCGTCGAGCGCCACTTCCATCTCGAGATCGTCGACCTGCATGCGGCGGCCGAAATTGACGTGGATGCCATCCATCCGCACCTGCCCGACAATACCGCATGCGACAACCGCATCGCCTTGATCGCCGCCATCGAGCACGCGCACTCCGTTCTTGCGCAATTCGCGCCGCGTCAGGACGGGGTTGGGATTGGCGAGCACGGGCGGAAGGGGATCGACGGCACTGTTCACACAGGTCTCCTGCATAAGTTTATGCGTGATTAACGAAAGCGGAGGTTTGCAAGACCACGTATAGGAATACATGAAATATGCACTCAAGAATAGCCGCGACGGGGGACGTCCGGCACTGTTTGCCGTGTGGGGCGCGACAATCGTGCGGAATGAACTGGTTGCCCAGGGGTATGGGAATGAACGGAAATAAGACAATCGCACAGCGGCAGGCAATCGGGCGGCTGACGCGGATCCTGCTGGCAACGACCGTGCTGACGGGCCTTGCGACTGCGGCGCAGGCGCAGGACGGCAGCGACAATCAGGACAGCAGCACGGAACTGGCGCCGATCGTGCTCGAAGGTGCGACCTACGAGACTGAAGGCACGAACAGCTATACGACGAAGGAAATCAGCGTCGGCGACAAGGACACGCGCACCCTGCGCGAAGTGCCGCAGTCGACCACCGTGATGACGCGCGAACGTCTCGACGACGGCAATTTTTCTTCGCTCGATACCGTCATGCGCAAGACGCCGGGCGTTGTGGTTCTGACCAATGACGATGGTCGCTCCAGCCTTTATTCGCGCGGCTTCGAATATGACACGCTCTACATGAACGGCCTTTCGACGCCGGTCTCTTCGATCTACGGCACCCAGCCGGACATGGTTGTGGTCGACCATATCGAAATCCTGCGCGGGCCTTCCGGTCTTTTCGGCGGGGCAGGCGAGCCGGCCGGTGCCGTCAACATGCGCCTCAAGCAGGCTTCCGATCAGTACAGGGCCAGCATCAACACGATCATGAGTTCGTGGGACGGCAAGCGCATCGAGGGTGATGTGACCGGACCTTTGACCAAGTCCGGCCGGGTGCGCGGTCGCCTTGTCGGCGCGCTTTCGACCAAGGACAGTTTCATCGATACCGTCGACAACAAGGTCGGTGTCATCTACGGCACGATCCAGGCCGACATCACCGACAACACGACGGCAACGCTCAGTGTCAATCACACCCGCCGCGACATCACGCCGTTCAACGGCCTGCCGACATTTGCAGATGGGACGCTGATCGATCTACCGCGTTCGACCTATACCGGTGCGGACTGGAACAATTTCGAAAACAACGTCACGCAGTATATCGCCGAACTCGAGCACCGTTTTGATGACGGTGGTCATGCGAAGATTTCGGCGCTCTATTCGCATGTGGACGTCAATTTCCTTTATGCTTACGCGGCAAGTGCCGCATCGCCAACCGGCAATGTATCCGCGACAGCTGGAGGCATTACTGGCGGAACGCGCTGGCTGGCGCGCGACTATCAGCAGGATTCGTTTTCGCTAGATGCCCACATCAGCAAGCCCTTCGAATTTTTTGGCCTTGAAAACAATATAATCGCTGGCGCCGACTATCGTGGTTCGGATGACAGCCTGCGGACGGCAACCGGCCTGATCGCGGGGACGCAGAATATCTACGATTGGAATTCCAACGTCGCAAAGCCGACCGTCAATTTCGGTAGCCCTGCCGAAACGGAGACCGATCAATATGGTATCTATGGCCAGTGGCGCATCAAGCCGATCGACAAGCTGACATTGATCGGGGGTGGCCGCTTCAGCTGGTACGATGCTCAGTCCGGAACCAGTGAGGTCAAGGTCAACGGTGAATTCACCCCCTACGCCGGTATCATTTACGATCTGACAGACCGCTTGTCGGCATATGCCAGCTATACGGAAATCTTCCAGCCGCAGTCTTCTCTTGAATACGCGACGAAAGATATTCTCGATCCGCGTACGGGTGAGCAATACGAGATCGGGTTAAAGGCTGAATTGACTGAAGATCTCAATGCTTCACTGGCATGGTTCGATCTGACTGACAAGAATCGCGCGGTTTCAGATACGGATCCGGCCCATAGCGGTTACTATCTTGCTGCAGGTGAAGCGCATATGCGGGGCATTGAGTTCGAGATCAATGGGGAAATCCTGCCCAACTGGGAAGCAATGGCCGGTTACACCTATACAGATACCCATTTCAAAAACACGACGCGCGCTGCAGGCTCCGAGTTTTACACCCCGGAGCATATGGTTCAGCTCTTTACCAAATACACGTTTGACGGCTCAGGCACCTGGACCGACGGCATCTTCGTTGGCGGTGGCGTGAAATTGTTCTCCTCGTTCCAGAACATTTCACGCACGGCTGCAGGTGGAGCCACCACAATCGAAGCCCCGGGTTACGGGGTGGTCGATTTACAGGCAGGTTACAAGTTCAACGAAAATCTGACGGCGAGCCTGTCAGTCAACAACGTGTTCGACAAGAAATACTACGAACGGGTAGGTGGCACTTCGGTGTTCAACTTCTACGGCGAGCCGCGCAACGTTGTCTTCAAGCTCAACGCGACTTTCTGATCAGGAGATTGCAAATCTCAAGAAGACGGCCCGGAACCAATGTTCCGGGCCGTCTTCGTTTTGCGGTCGATCTCAGTCGGCGGAACCCGCCTCGGTGAAGGCCATTGCCTGTGCGCGCCTGACACCATGCAGCAGCATGTCGAAATGGTCGTGATCGGCAGCGACGATCAGATCGACCTTCATGGTCGGGTTAGCGCGGGCGATCAGGCCGGCAGCTTCCGTGATATTGTCGACCATGGCCCGGCGCGACAGGTGGTCCTGCCGTCCGGCCGGCAGAGCGTGCGTTGCATATTGCTCGTCCTTGCCTACTGTGATCACAAGCCGCTCGGCCGCTCTCGTCGACGCATCCTCGCGCATGCGGCGCATCATCAACGCGTCGCTGAACCAGAGTGACGGGCTTGCGGCCCAATATCGCTGGAAATGGCCGGGACAGTGCAGCAGAGTGTGGACGGTAAAGAGCCCGCCATAGGAGAAGCCGAAGAGAGTGTTGCGGGTCGGGTCCAGCGGATAGAGCGCTGAAAGCGCCGGACGGAGTTCTTCAACGAGGAAATGCAGGAAATCCCTGGCGCCCCCGAAGACACCGGAGACGATGTCGCCGGTCTCCTGATCCGGCTGCGGTGTGTAGTTTCTGGATCGTGCGGGCGCATCGAACGGTGTGCCGCCGGGAAAGCCGATTGCAACGGTCAGACCCGTGCCCAGATCTGCCGGCGTCGATGCCGCAGGGAAAAGCCCGCCTGCAGGCTTGCTAAAGACGAGTGGGAAGCTCGCGTCCCCGTCTAGCATCCACAAAGCCGGATAGCCTGCCTGTGGAGGCGGCCCCAAGGGGGCGCGGACTAGGATTCGGTAGATTTCACCCGTGTGTTGAGAGTGGATTTCGAATGTTTGTGCTCCAGGCAGATTAACCGGCTGCCATTCACTCATGCCTTGCATAATAGAGGTCATTTTCGTCCGATGGCGTTATGCTGAGCCGCTTGGCAGAACACAGCTTGGCTCGACGAGATTCTGAGGAAAATTTATCAGTGATCAGTAGTTTATGGTACCTCTCTATTTGCGTTGAAGCGCGTCACTTCCGCAAAGTTTTTGCAAAGAATCAGGCATGGGTTCGATATCGCGCCTTCTGCATGCTGTTACTCCCGTCAGCGTGCCTTTTGTCCCGGATGCAATACGTCTGAGGCTTGGTGATCCGTAGATCCGGTTAGCGGCAGTCTAGCCTTCTGGCCCGATTTGATTGCAAACAGCAATCATCAGTGCGGATATTCTGTGGGTTATCGGATGACAATTCACTCGGTTGAGACTAGCTGTCGCTTACGAACGTGATGGGAGCCGAGCTTGATCTCTGGGACCACAGGCGTGCGACGCACGCTACATAGCGAAATTGTCGACGCTATCCGCGAGATGATCGTCGATGGACATCTGGAACCGGGTCAGAAGATCCCGGAAAAAGAACTGTGCGACAGGTTCGATATCTCTCGCACCCCACTCAGAGAGGCTCTGAAGGCGCTTGCCGCCGAAGGCATGCTCGAGCTTCTGCCGCAGAGAGGTGCCCGGGTCGCGATCCTCGATGAAGAAGAAGTGGCCGAGCTGTTCCCGATCATTGCAGCCATGGAGGCGCTTGCCGGCGAACTCGCCTGTGACAGGATCACCGCTCCGCAGGTCGAAGAAATCCGGCAGATGCATGAGCGTATGCTGTCCGCATTCAACCAATCCGACCGGCTGGAATATGCCATGCTCAATCGTGCCATTCACATGGCAATCTTCGATGCCGCAGGCAATGCGGCGCTGACTGCGCTTTATCGCAACATGGAACTCAAGATCCGCAACATCCGCCACACGATGCGCCAGCTCCCCGATGACTGGAAGCAGGCGCTCGATGACCATAATGAGATGCTTTTTGCACTCGGTGTTCGTGACAAGGTACGTCTTTCAGCGATCATGAAACAGCACGTGTTGAACACGGCAGAGGCTGTTCGTCATTCGATGGACGATCTCAATGGGCCAAGATTCGCTGCGGAGAGTGGCTCTTAAAGAGGCGATCGCAGGTCAATATTGAGGCAGATATTCATTTCTCGCCGAAGCTTTGGGCAGAAAAATAAATTCATAATTCATTATTCTGTTTTTGGTTGACGAGCGAAGCGGCTTCCCCAAGCATGGGCCCAATAACAGGCCTGTTCACCTGCCAATCGGTGGGGGATCAACAAACCGGGGAACCTTCATGACGATGAAACTGCTCGCGGCGCCGCTGATGACGCTGATGTTTGCCGCATTGCCTGCGCATGCCGCAGAAGAGAGTGCCACTCTCGCCAAGATCGCCGAGCGTGGCGAGATAACCGTCGGGCACCGGGATGGCGCGGTACCGTTTTCCTATTATGACGATCAGCAGAAGCCGATCGGTTACGCGATGGACATCTGCGCACGCGTCGTCAATGCGGTAAAGGCAAAACTCGGCAAGCCGGATCTGAAGGTCAGCTATATGCCGGTCACGGGTACGACCCGCATCCCGCTTCTTGTCAATTGCACGATCGACATGGAATGCGGTACGACGACCAACAATGCCGAGCGTCAGAAGCAGGTGACTTTCTCGACCACCAATTTCGTTGCCGGCATTCGCATCCTGTCGAAAAAGAGTGCGCCGGTCGCCTCCATGGCCGCCGCCAAAGGCAAGACGGTGGTGACACTTTCCGGCACAACGAGCGTGAAGCTGATCAACGCGGCAAATACAGCCGAAAATCTTGGTCTGACGATCCTCTCCGCCAAGGATCTTGCCGAAGGCATGCTGACGCTCGAGACCGATCGCGCTGTGGCGCTGATCTTCGATGACGTCTCTATCGCCGGTGCCGCTGCTACGTCCAAGGCGCCGCAGGATTATCAGATGTCGTCCGATCCGCTGTCGGTTGAACCCTATGGCATCATGTTGCGTCGCAATGACGACGGCTTCAAGTCTCTGGTCAACGGGACGATCGAAGGCCTCTACAAGGGCGGTGAGATCAACGGCATCTATGAGAAGTGGTTCACCCAGCCCATTCCGCCGAAGGGCATCAACATGAACTTCCCGATGTCGGCCCAGTTGAAGAAGGTCATCGCCAACCCGACCGACGATCCGAACCCGGATCTCTATCGCTGATATTTTTTATCCTCCCGGTCGCACCGTTGGCCCAGAGCCGGAACTGCGGCCGGGAGGATCTGCTATTCGACGGACACCCCCATGAATTATCACTGGAATTGGTGGATCTTCTTCGAGCCCTCGCTCGATGGCACCAACACGTATCTTACGACCCTTTTCTGGGGGCTCGGCTGGACGGCGGCAACCGCAGTCGTCGGGTTTGCCATCGCGCTCGCACTTGGCTCCGTCGTCGGCGTGGCGCGTACTGCGCCAATCGGCTGGGTGCAGACGTGGGGCATGGTGTTCGTCGAAGTCTTCCGCAACATCCCGCTGCTGGTGCAGATGTTCCTCTGGTACTTCGTGCTGCCGGAAGTGTTGCCACGGGATGCGGGAATGTGGCTGAAGCAGCTTCCCAACGCCCAATTCTACACGGCCGCAGTCTGCCTTGGTTTCTACCATGCTGCCCGTATGGCCGAAGTGGTGCGCGCCGGCCTGCTTAGCCTTTCCAGGGGGCAAAAGATGGCCGGACAGGCACTTGGCCTGACCTTGCCGCAAACCTATCGTTACGTTCTTCTGCCTGTCGCCTATCGCATCGTCGTGCCGGCTATCACATCGGAATTTCTGAGCTGCACCAAAAACACCTCGGTCGGCATTGCGATCGGTCTGGTGGAACTCACCGGTACTGCCCGCGCCATGCAGGAGAACACATTCCAGGTTTTTGAGGCTTTCGCCGCTGCAACGGTTCTATATCTGGCGCTCAACATGGTCATCGTTTTTGCCATGCGTTCTGTCGAGAAAGCGGCAGTCATTCCGGGGCTCGGCAATCGTATCGCTGGACGGGGGCGCTGAGATGCTGTCCGGTTTCGATTTTCAAATCATCGTCCACGCGCTTCCCTACCTGTTCCTGTCGGGTATGTCGTTCACGCTGACGCTGACGCTTTGCGCCACGATCGGCGGCATGATTTTCGGCACGCTGCTTGCCGTCATGCGACTTTCCGACAACCGCCTATTGTCAGCCATCGCTGGCGGCTACGTTAACCTGCTGCGGTCCCTGCCGCTCGTGCTTGTCATTTTCTGGTTCTATTTCCTTGTGCCGTTCATGGCGCAATGGCTGACCGGTTCATCAAGCCCGGTCAGGATCGATCCGTTCTGGTCGTCCGTGATCACCTTCACCCTGTTCGAAGCCTGCTATTTCTGCGAAATCGTGCGCTCGGGCATTCAGTCGCTGCCGCGGGGACAAACGCTTGCCGCCAGCGCGCTCGGCATGACCGACCGGCAGGCGCTCTTCTACATCATCCTGCCGCAAGCGCTCAGAAACATGCTGCCGCTGATCCTGACGCAGACCATCATTCTCTTTCAGGACACATCGCTCGTTTATGTGCTTTCGATCACCGATTTCCTCGGTGCTCCAGCGCGATGGCCGATTGTTCGAGATGTATGTGTTCGCTGCGGTCGTCTATTTCATCATTTCCCTCATCGCGTCGCAGGCAGTCAGACGATTGCAGAAGCGTGTCGCGATCATTCGCTAGGGGCACTCCATGAGCATGATTACACTTCGAGACATCAACAAGACCTACGGGGATTTCCAGGTCCTGTCGCATTGCTCGACATCTGTTTCCAAGGGCGAGGTCGTGGTTGTCTGCGGTCCGTCGGGGTCGGGCAAGTCGACGCTGATCAAGACGATCAACGGGCTGGAGCCTATCGACAGTGGCGATATCATCGTCGACGGTACAACTGTCTCGGCGCCGACGACAAATCTCCCACTTCTGCGGTCTAGGGTGGGGATGGTGTTCCAGCATTTCGAGCTTTTCCCGCATCTCAATATCCGTGAGAACCTGGCGCTTGCGCAGGTGAAGGTTCTGAAGCGGTCGAAGGATGCTGCAATGGAGAAGGGCATGGCGCTGCTTGATCGCGTCGGTCTTACCGCCCACGCGGAGAAATTTCCGGGTCAACTTTCCGGCGGCCAGCAGCAGCGTGTCGCCATCGCGCGGGCGCTTGCCATGGATCCCATCGCGATGCTGTTCGACGAGCCGACATCGGCACTCGATCCCGAGATGATCAACGAAGTGCTGGACGTGATGGTGGAACTTGCCCGTGACGGCATGACGATGATGGTCGTCACCCATGAGATGGGTTTTGCCCGCAAGGTGGCGAACCGCGTGATCTTCATGGATCGCGGCGAGATTGTTGAGGATGCCGACAAGGGCGACTTCTTCGGCAAACCGCGCAGCGAGAGGGCACAGCAGTTCCTCTCCAAGATTCTCGTACACTGACTGGCTTGAAAATGGATATCGACGTCTGGAACGAAAACGGTCTACTGCAGGCGGCTGCGGAGCGAAGTTGGGTGTTGTCGCATGAGCGCATCGTGCTTTATGCCGGCGCAAACCTTCCGAGCGAGGCAGCACAAAATGCCTATTCCGCAGGTCTGAGCGCCTATCCCGCCATGGGGCCGAGTTTCGACAAGGAGCAGCCGGAGACCGATCTCGTTTCGCGATTGGAAGTGGCTGTTCGATCTGAAATTTGTGCTTTGTTTTCAGCCGAATGGGCGGAGCCACGGCTGCCAAGCTGCACGATCGCCAACATGGCGGTCTTCCATGCGTTCACAAAGCCGGGCGATCTTCTGCTTGCGCCGTCCGCCGATCACGGCGGACACTTGAGCCAGCGTCGCGGTGGTACGCCTGATCTTGCCGGATTAGAAATCGAGGATCTGCCCTTCGATATGGAGAACTGCCGGCTTGACGCCGCGGCCGCTGCCGCTGCGATACGCAAATCTGCGCCTGCCATGGTCATGCTCGGTCGATCGGTGATGATCAAGCCGGATGAGCTTGCGCCGGTGGTTGCTGCTGCAAAGGAGGTGGGAGCAAAGACTGTCTTCGATGCCTCGCATGTCTCGGGATTGATCGCGGGTGGAGCTTTTCCCAATCCGCTTTCACTTGGTGTCGATGTGATGACAAGCTCGACCTACAAGACGATTGCCGGTCGGCCACATAGTATCATCGCAGGTCGTATTCGAGGCGACGGCGAAAAGCTCGCGGCCCTCATCGATCAGAAATTCCTCGCCAATTTTGATGCCGGCAAGCTACCCTCGTTCCTCTTGACGCTCCAGGAGACGCGCGCTGGCGCGAAAGCATATGCTGCGAGGGTTTGCCATAATTCGCAGGTATTTGCACAGGCGTTACGCGAACGCGGCATAGAGGTTATCGCTCCGTCAGAAGGCGAGCAGTTTACCCATCAAATTCTTTTGCCGCTCGCGGATCATCTCAATCCGCCGCAGGTGATGCAAGGTTTGGAAAAGCTCGGGATTCTGGTTGGTACGTGCAAAAATCCAATCTTGCCTGGCCGGCATGCGCTTAGGGTCGGCACGCAGTTCATAACGGCGCAAGGTTGCGATAACGACTATCTTCAAATGGTGGCCGAGAAGCTGGCCAAAGCTCTGGTTCATCTGTGTCTCTGAATTTCGTCAGATCTGGTTGGGCTCGTGGTATCTTTTAGAGGTGCATCTTGACTTTGGGTCATCGCGCGCCGGAATTACCTAGGCAAAGCTAAAGTTGGCTGGTCGTGAGCATGCGTTCCGTATGGTGCCGGATCACGAAGCTGGCCTTCCGTGTCTCTAGCGTTCGCAATGTTTGGGCAATTAAAGTGTGAAGGCTTCGATGTTGCCTCTATATGGTCGCCAGGCTTATGAGGTTGATGTGCTTGCAGGATATCATACGCACAAGCCCATCGCGCGACATTGGCACAGCAGACGGCCCCTGGTCCATTGGACCGGATGACACCTCATTAGGGCTCCGGCACCGAACAGGCTATGGGCTTCGTCTGATTTGCCTTCGTTATCGATGTTTCCACGCTTCGCATCGTGGGGTGATGAGTGAGCCGGAGGGCACATGCGATTTTTTTCGCGATATTCTGCGGCCGATCCTTCATGATCGACGTTCCACTCGTTGGCCGTCTCATGCCTCACTATTCCGACAAAGGGCGGATCGTCATTAAAGATTGCCTTGCGTCGTTCGAAGGTATGAAAACCGCTTGCAAACGAATAATCCGTCGCTAACATACCGATATATCGGGTAACGGGTCCGATGCAGGACCCAGGGAGTTTTTGATTGACGACCACCCCCTACATGCTTCTGACCGGCGCCAGCCGCGGCATTGGTCACGCGACGGTCAAGCTGTTCATGGAGCACGGCTGGCGGATCCTGACGGTTTCGCGCCAGCCTTTTTCCGAGGAATGCCGCTGGCCGTCTGCCCGCGAAAGCCACATCCAGGCCGATCTCGCAGACCTATCGACGATCGATGCGCTTGCCGCGACAGTGCGTGAACGGTTGCCTGACGGGAAGCTCGCAGCGCTGGTAAACAATGCTGGGATTTCGCCCAAGGGACCGGGCGGCAGCCGCCTCGGTGTCGCGGAAACGGATGCCGAGACCTGGATGAAGGTGATGAACGTCAACCTCATCTCGACGGCGCTTCTGGCGCGGGCGTTGTTGCCGGAACTAGAGGCCGCACGGGGATCGATCGTCAACGTTACCTCGATTGCCGGCTCCCGCGTGCACCCGTTTGCCGGTGTCGCCTATGCTGCGTCGAAGGCCGGGCTTGCTGCACTGACCCGCGAACTGGCGCATGAATTCGGTCCGCGTGGCATTCGCGCCAATGCGATTGCACCGGGCGAGATCGCGACCTCGATCCTGTCGCCAGGCACCGACGAACTGGTCAAGGCCGAAGTGCCGCTGGGTCGGCTCGGCACGACCATCGAAGTTGCCAAGACCATCTATTTTCTCTGCACCGAACAGTCGTCCTACATCAACGGTGCGGAAATCCACATCAATGGCGGACAACATGTCTGACCCTGTCATCTAAGGATAGACGCAGGCCAACTGCGCACCCTGCTGGAGGAAACGAAAGGATCCGTATCAACGTCCAAGGCCCAGGATAACAGTCCGGGCCCAAACAGGGGAACGAAATGAAAAATCTCTTCAAGACCGCAGCCTTCGGCATGTTCGCGCTTGCCTCCACGGCGTTTATAGCGGGGCAGGCAAATGCACGCGACCTGACGATTGTCGGCTGGGGTGGCGTGGCGCAGGCGGCGCAGAGCGACGTCTATTTCAAGCCGTTCTCGCAAAAGTCCGGCAAACCTTTCCTGGAAGAAAGCTGGGACGGCGGTTACGGCGTTTTGCAGGCCAAGATGAAGGCCGGCGCTCCGAACTGGGACGTCGTGCAGGTCGAGGCGGAAGAACTGGCGCTCGGCTGCGCCGACGGTCTTTACGAAAAGCTCGACTGGGACAAGATCGGCGTGAAGGGCGAGTTCCTGCCGGAAGCCGTCAACGAGTGCGGTGCCGGCGTCTATTACTGGTCGCTGGCAATGGGATATGACGGCGACAAGCTCAAAGACGGCCCGAAGAACTGGGTCGATTTCTGGGATACGAAGAAGTTCCCGGGCAAGCGTTCGCTGCGCAAGGGCGCCAAATACAATCTCGAATTCGCGCTTCTGGCCGATGGCGTGAAGCCGGCGGAACTTTATGACGTCCTGTCGACCGATGAAGGCGTCAACCGGGCTTTCAAGAAGCTCGACGAGCTGAAGCCGAACATCGTCTGGTGGGAAGCCGGTGCGCAGCCGGTACAGTATCTCGCATCCGGCGAAGTTTCCATCGCGGCAGTCTATAACGGCCGCGTCACCGGCATCAACAAGGCGGAAGGCAAGAACTTCAAGCTGGTCTGGCCGGAAAGCATGTATGCGATCGACAGCTGGGTGATCCTCAAGGGTGCCGAGAACAAGGATGCGGCGCTGGATTTCATCGCATTCGCGAGCCAGGCTGAAAATCAGGCCAAGCTGCCGCTGAAGGTGGATTACGGCATGCCGAACAAGAAGGCTGCGGCGACCATCCCGGCGGAAATCGACGTCAACCTGCCGACCCATCCGGACAACCTGAAAGTCGCGATCCCGCTCAATGTCGATTTCTGGATCGACAATTCCGAAGCGCTGACAGCACGCTTCAACGCCTGGCTGGCGCAGTAATCAAGCCATTTCCCGACGACCGGGAGGCTGCAGACATGCGGCCTCCCTCTTTAACCGACATAACGGATGGATACGGACCGCCATGAAGGGCGCGACCGATAGGGCAACCGTATCCAACGACCGAAAAAGGGGAATCGCGTGGCTGAATTCCGCATACGCTTCGATGGCGTCAGCAAATATTACGGACAGCAATGCGTAGTCGACAAGTTGAGGCTGGATATCGAGAAGGGCGAGTTCGTCAGTCTTCTCGGACCATCGGGATCGGGCAAGACCACGCTTCTGATGATGCTGGCCGGCTTCGAGACCGCAACCGAAGGCCAAATCCTCGTCGACGGCTACAAGGTCAATGATGTGCCGTCGCACAAGCGCGACATGGGCGTGGTTTTTCAGAACTACGCGCTCTTTCCGCATATGACCGTCGGCGCCAATGTCGCCTTTCCGCTGCAGATGCGGGGGATTTCCAGGGCTGAAATCGCGTACCGTGTAAAGACGGCACTCGACATGGTGCAGCTCGGCACATTGTCGGAACGCAAGCCGTCGCAGCTTTCCGGTGGCCAGCAGCAACGCGTGGCGCTGGCGCGTGCACTCGTTTTCGAGCCGCGCGTGGTGCTGATGGACGAACCGCTCGGCGCACTCGACAAGAACCTGCGCGAGCAGATGCAACTCGATATCCGCGCGCTGCATCAGCGGCTCGGGCTGACGATCGTGTTCGTCACCCATGATCAGGGTGAGGCGCTGACGATGTCGGACCGGATTGCGGTGTTCAACAAGGGCAAGATCGAGCAGATCGGCACGCCGCGACAGGTCTATGACGAACCGGCAACGCGTTTCGTGGCGGAATTCATTGGCGAGACGAATTTGATCGACGGCACGGTGGAGACGGTTGAGCCGACATCCGCCGTGATCCGCCTGAACGGTGGCGATATCGTGCGTGTCGCAGGCTCCGGTGGCTTGGCGGCAGGGCAGGGGATCTCGGTATCGCTTCGCCCGGAACGGCTTTCGCTGCCGGACGGCTTTAGCGGCAATAAAGGCCTGTCGGGCAATGCCATTTCCGCGATCGTGACGGACTGTGTCTATCAGGGTGACCATCTGCGTGTGCAGCTCGCTGGTCCCGCGGACGCATCTTATGTCGTGCGCCTCGACCGCAGGTCGCCGGAGCCGCAGCGCGGCGCTCAGGTCACGGCGTTTTTCAGCCCCGAGGATTGCAAGGTGATTGCATGATGAGCGGCAAGAGCTTTCTGAAGAAAAGTGGGCCGTTTCTTCTGGTCGCTCCGCTTTTCCTGTTCATCTGCCTGTTCTTCATCTGGCCACTCGGCTCCGTGCTGACGCAATCGGTTTCGGACAATGCGGTAGCGCGGCTCTTGCCGGAGACCTCCAAGGTTGCCTCGTCCTGGGATGGAGAAAGCGCGCCGGGCGCAGACTTGCAGGTGGCATTCGTCACCGATCTGCGGGCAGCAGCAACCGATGAACAGGCTGTCGGCGACATGGTACGCCGGTTGAACAGTGCCCAATCCGGTTTCCGGACGTTGATGAGCAAGACGCTGAGGGCCGTGCAGGAGACGCCGGACGCGCCGATTGACCTCGTGGCGCTCGACAGGAAATGGAGCCAGCCGCAATACTGGAAGGCGATTACCGATGCCCTGTCGCCGACGACCGATCGCTATCTTCTCGCGGCCTTAGACCTGATGCGAAATGATACCGGTGAAATCGTCTCACAACCGCCCGAGCAGACGATCAACGTGGCGATCTTCGGGCGGACATTCTGGATTTCCGCGACAGTCACGATCTTCTGCGTGCTGCTCGGTTATCCCTATGCGCTGCTGATCACGGTTGCGACCGGCTGGAAAAGGCAGGCACTGCTGGCAGCCGTGCTGTTGCCGCTCTGGACCTCGCTTCTGGTGCGCACTGCCGCGTGGTTCATCCTGCTGCAGGAACAGGGGCTGATCAATTCGGCCCTGATGGACCTGAACATCATCGCCGGTCCGCTGGCGCTGATCTTCAACCGCACCGGGGTGATCATCGCCATGACGCATGTGTCTTTGCCGATGATGGTGCTGCCGATCTACAGCGTGCTCCTGACCATCCCGAAGAACCTGATGCCCGCGGCGGCCTCGCTCGGGGCGCATCCGCTCAGGGCTTTCGTTCGGATACTGCTGCCGCTCAGCTTCGGCGGCATCGCGGCGGGCTCGCTGCTCGTCTTCATGTCGGCGATCGGATATTACATCACGCCGGCGCTGATCGGTGGGGCAGGGGACCAGATGATCAGTTCCTTCATCGCCTTCCATGCCCAGAATTCCGGAAACTGGGGCATGGCGAGCGCGCTCGGCATCGTGCTGCTTGTCGTCACCATCATCCTCTATGCCGTTTATGACCGGCTCGCCGCACAGCGGGAAAGGAGCGCCTGATGCCGGCCAAAACACTGCAGTGGCTCTTCGGAGCGCTGATGGCTGCATTCCTGATCGTTCCGCTTCTGGTCATGATGCCGCTTGCCTTCACTTCGAGCCTGCTTCTCGTATATCCGATACCGTCATTCTCGTTTCGCTGGTTCGTCGAACTGTTCACCGCACCGGCCTGGCAAAGGGCGATCGTCAACAGCCTGATCATCGGTTTCGGAACCACGGCGCTGGCGACGGTGCTCGGCGTGCTGGCGGCACTCGGTCTGCGGCGGCGGTTGCCGATGATCGGCGGGCTGATCCGCACGCTGTTCATGCTGCCGATGGTGGTGCCAGCGGTGGTGCTCGGCATCGGCATGCAGATCTTGCTTGCGCGTATCGGGCTTGCCAATACGCATCTGGCGGTCATCATCGCACATACGGTCGTGGCGGTGCCTTTTGTCATCGTCAGCGTTTCCGGATCTCTGGCGGGCATCGACAGGAGGGTGGAGCTTGCGGCGGCAAGCCTTGGCGCTTCTCCGCAAAGGGTATTCGGCAAGGTGACCCTGCCGCTTGCCATGCCGGGCATCCTGACCGGTGCGGTTCTAGCATTTGCGACGTCGCTGGACGAAGTGGTGCTGACGCTGTTCGTGGCCGGGCCGAACCAGCGGACGCTGGCGCGCCAGATGTTTTCCACCATTCGCGACAATATCAGCCCGGCGATCGCGGCGGCGGCCTTCTTGTTCATCTTCGGCACGCTGCTGCTTGCTGCCTTGGTGTTGATCGTCCGGCGGAAAAAGGAGGTGGCTGCGATCTAGTATCGCAGCCATGTTCCGGAAGTCTCCCTGCTGCGCGTTCACGTGGGTGCAGAAAACCCGCGGGGCGGAGCTTTGCCTGAAAAACCTGACGATATTCCTTGCAAACCGCGGAGAAGAGACTAGGGAGAAGCCGCGATATATCGGTATGGCGCTGGCTGAAAACCTTCAGGGAAGGAGGACCGAGATGAACACACGTTTGCAGCAGTCCGACTTCCTGCCCGGAAATGCGGTGGGTCAACCCAAGGCGCTGACGGCCTATAACTACATCCGCCATGCGATCATCACCATGAAGATGGAGCCGGGCGCGACGATCAGCGAGAAGGAAACCTGCGCCGAGCTCGGCGTATCGCGTACCCCGATGCGCGAGGCGGTGTTAAGGCTTGCGCAGGAGGGGCTGGTCAATGTGGTGCCGAGCGGCGGCACTTTCGTCAACAGCATCTCGCTGCGGGGCGTGATCGAGGGGCATCTCATCCGTTCCAGCCTGGAACTACGGATGGTGCGGTTAGCTGCGCGTTCCCATGACGCCGCGCGGGACCGGGATTTCGATCTTCTAATGTTCCTGCAGGGCGATGCGGCCAAGCGTCAGGACTACGACCAGTCCTTTGCGGTCGACAATGACTTTCACCGGCTGATCTGCGCGATGGCCGGCTTCCCGGATGTCTGGCAGACCATTCACAATGCGACGGGGCAGCTTGACCGGATAAGGCGCTTCGCCATTCCGCGGTCGGGTTATTTCGATGAGGTCGAACAGGAGCACCGGGCGATTTACGAAGCGATCATTGCCGGCGATGCCGATCGCGCCCATGATCTGATGCGGCGGCATCTCGACGATATCGCCGCAGTCGTCGAATATGTGTTTGTCGATCAGCCGGGCCTGATCGTGCAGGAACCCGGCTTCGGTCTGTCGACGCTGGACGTGATGCTGGCGCCTGCGGCTCAATAACCGCTTTCACGACTGCCGGAATTGAGCGGCTCCTGTCCGGCCAGAACCCTCGTGGCGTTCTCAAAAATCTGCGCTGCGACATCGCGCGGATTGGGCATGGAGGCGATATGCGGCGTCGCGAAGATTCTGGGATGGCTCCAGAGTGGGCTTTCTTCGGGAAGGGGCTCCTTGAGGAAGACGTCGAGGACCGCGCCACGCAGATGGCCTGTGTCGATCGCGGCGAGAAGATCGGCCTCCACCATGTGCTCCCCACGCCCCATGTTGATGATCGCAGCACCTTGCGGCAGGTGGGCGAAGAGGTCGGCATTCAATATGCCGCGCGTGGCATCGGTGAGGGGAAGCAGGCAGATCAGCGCATCGCAGCCAGAGAGAAATTCCGGCAGTTGCGTGTCGCCGTAATAGGTGGCGATCCCTGCCTCTTCCTTAGGCGAGCGCGCCCATCCGCGGACATTGTAGTTGAGGGCGCGCAGACTGCGCCCGACGGTACGACCGATTGCGCCGAAACCCAGTATGCCGACCGTATAATCCTGTGCCGCCTTCTGTGCGGGGCGCTCCCAGCGTTTGCGCGCGGCGTTTTGCAGGTGCCGGTCCATTTCTCGGTGAAACAGCAGCACGGACCAGATCGCATATTCCGCCATGCCAAGCGCATGCTGGCTGTCGACGACACGGCAGACGGGGATGGCGGGAAGGTTCGGATCGGCAAAGATGTTGTCCAGGCCCGCGGCGATGCTGTGCACCATTTTCAGGTTCGGCATATCGGCCAAAAGCCCGTGCGGCGGGTTCCACGCCACGGCGACATCGGCTTCCTCGAAGCCGGGCTCGGGGTATATACTCAGCCGCACATTCAGGCCTGAAGCCTCGAATGCGGTTTTCAGAAAGGTGAGGTCGAGCGTGCTGCTGACCAGCGCGATGTGAGCGATTTTTGCGTCCGTTCGGCTCATCAATTCCATCTTTATCAGGACCTCATTGCTGCTGCTTGTCTGTCTTCAAAGCATATGGCGTCGCGATTTTCCGCAAGCTGATCAATTTTTGAGCAACCATTTTTCGAGTTCAAGTTTTATGCAAAAAATCACCTGCCTTGCTTGACAGGTGCCAAAGGCCGGAGTCAAGATGATGTATCGATATATCGGTATATTGTAGTTCCGATACGATCACGAAGTGACGTCTGCACGCAAACGAAAATCCATAAAGGGGAACTTCATGCGACGACTGATTTCTGCATCCCTAGCCATTTTCATGACGACGACAGCGGCCTTTGCCCAAGGCGTACCGGGTGGCAAACTGAACCTCATCGTTCAGCCCGAACCACCAAGCATCATGATCGGCACCACCACCAACGGCCCGGCTCTGCTCGTCGGCGGCAATATCTACGAAAGCCTGCTGCGCTACGACGAGAACCTCAAGCCCGAGCCGTCGCTCGCCAAGTCGTGGACGGTCTCCGATGACGGCCTGACCTATACGTTCACACTGCAGGATGACGTGAAGTGGCATGACGGCAAGCCGATGACCTCGGCCGACGTGCTGTTCTCCGCCAACGACTATCTGATGAAGATGCAGCCGCGTCATCGCAACCTGATGACCCATGTGGAAAGCGTCACGGCACCGGACGACAAGACTGTCGTGTTCAAGCTGAAGCAGCCCTTCGAGGCCTTCATCCGCGGTCTGGCCTTCTACACGATGCCGGTCCTGCCCAAGCATATCTATGAAGGCACCGACTACGCCACCAATCCGGCCAACGACAAGCCGATCGGCACCGGCCCGTTCAAGTTCGACGAATGGAAGCGCGGCAGCTACATCCATCTCGTCAAGAACCCGGACTATTACGTGAAGGGCAAGCCCTATCTCGACGAACTGTATTACCAGGTCATTCCGGACGGCGCATCGCGTTCGGTCGCATTCGAGACCGGCAATATCGACGTGGTGCCGGGCGGCTCGGTCGAGAATTTCGACATTCCGCGGCTGAAGGATCTGCCCAATACCTGCACGACCGAAAAGGGCTGGGAATATTTCGCACCGCTCTCCTGGCTGTGGCTCAACAACCGCAAAGCGCCGATGGACAATGTGAAGTTCCGTCAGGCGGTGATGTATGCGCTCGACCGTGAATTCGCCAAGGACGTTCTGTGGAACGGCTACGGCAAGGTTGCGACCGGGCCGCTGTCGTCAAAGCTTCCCTTCTACAAGGATGTCGAGCCAAAATACCCGCATGATGTCGACAAGGCCAAGGAACTGCTCAAGGAAGCCGGTTATGACGGCAAGCCGCTGAAGCTCCTGCCGCTTCCCTATGGCGAGACCTGGCAGCGCTGGGCCGAAGCCGTGAAGCAGAACCTCGAGGAAGTCGGTATTCCGATCGAAATCGAAGCGGCCGACGTTGCCGGCTGGAACCAGCGGACATCCAACTGGGAATACGACATCGCCTTCACCTATCTCTACCAGAATGGTGACCCGGCAATCGGCGTGGACCGCAACTACAAGACCTCGCAGATCGCCAAGGGCAACCCGTTCAACAATGTCGAGGGCTATTCCAATCCCGACCTCGACAAGCTGTTCGACGAGGCTGCAGTCGCCTATCCGGCATCCAAGCGTCAGGAACTTTACGACCAGGCGCAGAGAAAGCTTCAGGAAGACGTTCCGGTTGCTTGGCTGCTCGAACTCGGTTTCCCAACGATCTACAACTGCAAGGTTCAGGATATCGTGACGACCGCCTCCGGCCTGCCGGAATCCATGCGCGACGCCTGGATCAAGAAGTAATCGACATTCAGGCGGAGATCCGTCTCCGCCTGGCTCATTCCTGACCTGAAAAATCTAGTCGGAGCCGTGCTCATGCTGAGATTCATCTCGGGGCGATTGCTGAAGGCAGTCGTGATCCTGATCTGTATCACCGTGCTCAATTTCTTCCTCATCCATGCCGCACCGGGCGATCCGGCTGCGGTCATGGCCGGGGAAGCGGGTGATGCCGATCCTGCCTTCCTGCAACAGCTCAGAGAACGTTTCGGCCTCGACAAGCCGCTTTACATGCAGCTCTGGATCTACGTTTCTTCGGTGGTCCAGCTCGATCTCGGTTATTCCTACCGCCAGCAATTGCCGGTGCTGCAACTGATCGGCGAGCGCCTGCCGGCGACGCTGCTACTTTCCCTTTCAGCCTTCGTGATCTCGCTCGGCCTGGGCGTTGCGGCCGGTGCCTTTGCCTCCGCGCGGCAGGGCAAGTGGGCCGATACGATCATCTCGCTCATCGCGCTGATCTTCTACGCGACGCCGCTCTTCTGGCTGGCGCTGATGGGCGTGCTGTTGTTTTCCGTCCAGCTCGGATGGCTGCCCGGCTTCGGTTATGAAACCGTCGGCGCGAATTATACCGGCCTTGCCCGCGCGCTCGATGTCTTCCTGCACCTTATCCTGCCGGCAATGACGCTCGGGCTGTTCTTCATGGCCGTCTATGCCCGGATGACCCGTGCCTCGATGCTGGAAGTCAGCACGCTGGATTTCGTCAAGACCGCCAAGGCCAAGGGCTTGCGTCCCAGTGTCATCCAGCGCCGCCATGTACTGCGAAATGCGCTTCTGCCGGTGGTGACGCTTGCCGGCCTGCAGGCCGGGCAGCTGGTCGGCGGCGCAGTGCTGATCGAAACCGTGTTTGCCTGGCCGGGCATCGGCCGGCTGATGTTCGACGCCCTCTCGCAGCGCGACTACAATCTGCTGCTCGGCGTCTTTGTCGTCTCGGCGGCGATGGTGCTGCTCTTCAACCTCATCACCGACGTGCTTTACCGCCTCGTCGATCCGCGCATCAAGGTGACGTCATGAAGGATTTCTGGAAACGTTTTTCGCAGAACCGAGGCGCCGTCGTCGGTCTGGTCATCCTGCTTCTGGTCGTCGTTCTTTCGATCGTCGCTCCGTTCATCTACACCAAGTCGCCCTGGGCGATGGTGCAGCGGCCGTTCATTCCGCCCTTCACCATGGACGCTTTCGTGCTTGGCACCGATCCGATGGGACGCGACCTTGCGGCGGGTCTCGCCCACGGCGCACGGGTTTCCCTGCTGGTCGGGCTCGTATCGACCGTCGTCTCGCTACTGATCGGTATTCCGATCGGCGCAATTGCCGGATATTTCGGCGGCTGGGTCGATGATCTGCTGATGCGGTTCACCGAATTCTTCCAGAGCGTGCCGAGTTTCGCGCTGGCCGTGGTGCTGGTGGCGATCTTCCAGCCGAGCATCTATTCGATCGTCATCTCGATTGCCGTGGTCTCCTGGCCGCCGGTGGCGCGCTTGCTGCGCGGCGAGGTTATGTCGCTCCGGTCGCGTGAATTCGTCGAGGCCGCCGTTCTTTCCGGCCAGACGCATTCGACGATCATCTGGCGGCAGATCCTGCCGAACACGCTCTCGCCGATTATCGTGCTCGCCTCGATGATGGTGGCGGCGGCGATCCTGATCGAAAGCTCGCTGTCTTTCCTGGGGCTGGGCGACCGCAACATCATGTCCTGGGGCTATATCATCGGCGCGGGCCGCACCGTGATCCGTCAGGCCTGGTGGGTGAGCTTCTTCCCGGGCCTTGCAATCCTTCTGACCGTGCTGGCGCTCAATCTCGTCGGCGAAGGGCTGAACGACGCTCTCAACCCGCGCCTTGCGCGCAAGGGGAGGTAACCATGGCAGACATGATCGACACCAATGCCGTGACATCCGACGAAACCGCTGCCGCCGTCATCCATCCGGGTGCTCTGAAGGAAGAGGGGAGGGGCGAACCGGTCGTCCATATCGACAGGCTGAGCATCGCACTTCCGGACGGCGCTGATCGCCCCTATGCAGTCGACCGCGTCTCCTTCAAGCTGTTTCCCGGCGAGATGCTCTGCGTGGTCGGTGAAAGCGGCTCGGGCAAATCCATGTCGGCCAATGCGCTGATGGGGCTTCTTCCCGATACGGTGCGCGTGGCGCAGGGTCGTATTCTGCTTGGCGCCACCGATCTGATCACCATGCCGGCGGATGCGCTCTACTCCATTCGCGGTCGCCGAGTGGCGATGATCTTCCAAGAGCCGATGTCGGCGCTCAACCCGCTGATGAAAGTCTCGGCACAGATCGAGGAAGTGTTCGAGGCGCATGGTCTTCTGACTCCGAAGGAGCGCAGGCAAAAGGCGCTATCGCTTCTGACGGAGGTCGGTCTGCCCGACCCGCCGCGAGCCGCCGACAGCTATCCGTTTCAGCTTTCCGGCGGTCAGCGTCAGCGCGTGATGATCGCGATGGCGCTGGCGCTCGAGCCGGAAGTGCTGATCGCCGACGAGCCGACAACGGCGCTCGACGTGACGACGCAGGCGCAGATATTGAAACTCATCGCCGGGCTCCAAAAAGAGCGCAACATGGCAGTGATGTTCATCACTCACGATTTCGGCGTCGTGGCCGAGATCGCCGACTATGTGACGGTGATGCAGCTCGGCCGCATCGTCGAGCAGGGAACGGCCGAAGAGGTTCTGTTTTCGCCGCAACACCCCTATACGAAGAAGCTGATCGCGGCGATCCCGCGTCCCGGCGAAGGGGTGGCGCGTATCGAGACCCGCGAGCCGCTGCTTGCCGTCGAGAACCTCTCGAAAATCTATCGCATGGGCGGCGGGCTGTTTTCCAAGGCCCGTGAAGTGCATGCCGTCAAGGACGTGTCGTTCACACTCGGTCGCGGCGAAACGCTTGGCATCGTCGGTGAAAGCGGCTCAGGCAAGTCTTCGGTCGGTCGCTGCCTCGTGCGGCTGCAGGACCCCGAAAGCGGCCGCGTTCTGCTTGGCGGACAGGACATGGCGCATCTGAAGGGCGAACAACTGCGCGCCATGCGCAGACGCATGCAGATGATCTTCCAGGACCCGTATTCGTCGCTCAATCCGCGCGAAAAGGTCGGGCGCATCATTGCCTCGGGGCCGATCGCCTATGGTGAGGATGAGAAAAAGGCGCTCGCCCGCGCTGCCGAACTGATGGAGATGGTCGGGCTAGATCCCAAAGGAAACAATCGTTTTCCGCACGAGTTTTCCGGCGGTCAGCGGCAGCGTATCGGCATTGCCCGCGCATTGGCGCTCGAACCCGAGATCATCATCGCCGACGAGGCGGTGTCTGCACTCGACGTTTCGATCCAGGCTCAGGTTCTGGAACTTCTGGGCCAGCTGAAAAAAGACCTCAACCTCTCCCTCGTGTTCATCACCCATGACCTGCGCGTCGCGGCCAAGATCTGTGACCGCGTTATGGTGATGCAGAAGGGCGAGGTCGTCGAACTTGGTACGGGGAGCGAGATCTTCGACACGCCCCGGCACCCCTACACGAAAAGCCTGATCGAGGCCATTCCCGGTCGGGCAAAGGAAGCGCTGATGACGGCCTGAGCCCGTCGGATATCAATCAATCTGGGCAACAGAGCCCGCTTATGGAGCAGCACATGACGATTATGCCGAACTCGGTCGAAGCCCGCGACATGGCCTATCAGATGCATCCGATGGTCAATCTTCGGAAATATGAAAAAACCGGCGGCCTCGTGATCGAGAGCGGCGACGGTATCTATGTTACCGACAATACCGGCAAGCGCTATATCGAGGGCCTGGCCGGCCTGTGGTCGGTGGCGCTCGGTTTCGGCGAAAAACGTCTGGCGGAAGTCGCCAAGGCGCAGATGGAAAAGCTGCCCTATTACCACAGCTTCTCCTACAAGACGCATGGCCCGTCGATCGATCTGGCCGAGATGCTGGTCAAGATCGCACCGGTACCGATGTCGAAGGTGCACTTCACCTCCTCCGGTTCCGAAGCCAACGACCTTGCCTGCAAAATGGTCTGGTACCGTTCCAACGCGCTCGGCAAGAAAGACAAGAAGAAGATCATCGGCCGGATCAAGGGCTATCACGGTGTGACGATCGCCTCAGGCTCGATCACCGGCCTGCCGCGCAACCATGAGAGCTTCGACCTGCCGCTCGACCGGATGGTTCATACATCCTGCCCGTCCTATGTGCATTTCGGTCTCGAGGGCGAAAGCGAAGCTGACTTCACCACGCGCATGCTGAAAGATCTGGAGGACCTGATCCTCAAGGAAGGCCCTGAAACGATCGCCGCCTTCTGGGGCGAGCCGGTGATGGGCGCCGGTGGCGTGCTGATGCCGTCGGACGGTTACTGGGCCGGCGTTCAGGCCATCCTGAAGAAATACGACATCCTTCTCGTCGCCGACGAAGTCATCTGCGGCTTCGGCCGTACCGGCAAGATGTTCGCCTGCGAGACGCTCGGCATCGAGCCGGACGTGCTTGTCGTGTCGAAGCAGATCTCGTCGTCCTACATGCCGCTTTCGGCGATCATCATGAACGACCATTTCTATCAGCCGATCGCCGACGAAAGCGACCGTATCGGCGTCTTCGGCCATGGCTTCACAGCCTCCGGTCATCCCGTCGCGACCGCGGTTGGTCTCGAAAACCTGAAGATCATCCAGGAGCGGGATCTGGTCGGCAACGTCGCACGACTGGAGGAAAAGTTCCTCGGCGGCCTGGCAGAACTTGCCAAGCATCCGCTGGCGCATTCCTCGCGCGGCGTCGGCCTGCTCGGCGCGCTGGAGATCAAGCCCTGGGCGGATGCCAATGCCGGTGATGCGGCTGCAACGATCGCCGCCGCATGCCAGGACGAGGGCCTGATCATCCGCAATATCGGTGAAGCCATCTGCTTCTGCCCGCCGCTGATCATCACCGCCGAACAGATCGACGATATGTTCGGTGCCGTTGCCCGCGCGCTGGATACCGTTGCGGCCGCGCACGCCTGAAGCATCAAGGATTGAGATCATGAACATGATGGAAAAGACAGATCTTGGCGAAATGACCGCGGCACAGCTTTCCCAGCTGTTCGCGTCGGGCAAGGCGTCCCCGGTCGAAGCCGCCAAGGCCTCGCTTGCGCGGATCGAAAAGTTCAATCCGAGCGTCAACGCCTTCGCCTATGTGGTGCCAGAACTGGCGCTCGCCGAGGCAAAGGCATCCGAAGCGCGCTGGAAGAAGGGCGAACCGCTTTCACCCATCGACGGTGCGCCGACGACGATCAAGGAACTCACTCCGGTCAAGGGCATTCCGTGGCGGCGCGGCTCGGCGCTCGGTGCAACGACGCCTTCCGAAAAGGAGTTCCTGATCATGGAACGCCTGCGCGGCGCGGGTGTGACCATCCTCGGCACGACGACGTCGCCGGAATTCGGCTGGAAGGGTGTCACTCACGGTCCGGCATTCGGCAACACGCTTAACCCGTGGCGCACCGATCGCGCCTCTGGCGGCTCGTCGGGCGGTGCGGCCGTGGCAGCTGCGCTCAATATGGGCGTTTTGCATGAAGGGTCGGATGGTGCGGGTTCGATCCGCATTCCGGCTTCGTTCTGCGGCGCGTTCGGCATCAAGCCTAGCTATGGCTGGATTCCCTCCGACACGCCGACGGCGCTGTTCGAGCTTGCCCATCGCGGCCCGCTGACGCGGACGGTCGAGGATGCGGCGCTGTTCATGAATGCCACAACCGGGCCGACGCCGAAGGCGATGTATGGCTATAGTCCGACACCGGTGCCGAACTGGCACGAAGGGATCAATGCTACCAGCGTCGAGGGCGTGAAGATCGGTTACAGCCGAAATCTCGGTTATGCCGAAGTGCAGCCGGATGTCGCTGCTGCGGTCGAGCGGGCCGCCCAGCGGCTGGCGGATATGGGCGCGATCATCGAGGAGATCGATCCGGGCTTTTCCAATCCGCAGGATGCTCTTCTGGCGCTCTGGTACGCCGCCGAAGCCCGCACCGTCGAGATGGTCAATCCGACGGAAGAGCAGAAGAAGTTGATGGATCCCGGCCTGATCCGCATCTACGAGAAGGGAAAGACCTACTCGGCCATCGACTATGTCACGGCCGAGCAGGTGCGTGCCGATCTCAAGGTGACGATGGCGCTTTTCCACGAAAAGTATGATGCCCTGATGCTGCCGACCATGCCGACGACGGCAATCGAGGCGGGTGTCGATTTTCCCGGCGGGATCGAGGGCAAGGACTGGTCCGACTGGTCGCCCTTCACCTATCCGTTCAACATGACCGGCCAGCCGGCCGTATCGGTGCCCTGCGGCTTCGATGCCGGCGGGTTGCCGATCGGCCTGCAGTTCGTCGGTCCGCGTTTCCGCGACGATATCGTGCTGGCATTGGCTGCGGCCTATCAGTCCGCCTATCCCGAAGACGTTCTCAGCGCGCCCAGGCTCGGCTGAGCCGGACAACAAAGGTGCGGGAGGCCTTGTCTTCCGCACCAAACGATCAACAGCGGTATCGGGATGGGACAGATGGCCTCCACGGCAAGCCAAGGAGCGGCAAGCGGGCTTGGCGCAGAGCTGAAGACGGGCGCGACTGCCGTGCCTCCGGATCAGGCCGAGCGCATCGCAAGGGAAAAATACGGGCTGTCCGGCAAGGCCGAATGGCTCTGGGGCGAGAAGGACAGCAATTACCGGCTGACGCTGGACGACGGAAGGGAATATCTCTTCAAGGTTCTCAACCCGGCGGAAAATCCGGCGATGACGAACATGCACAGCCAGGCGCTTCTGCATGTCGAAGCGGCCGATCCCGGCATTCCGATCCAGCGGATCATCCGCACACTGGACGGCGAGGCCGATTTCCGCATGACCGATGACGAAGGCGGCACGCGCGGCGTGCGCATGGTGACCTTCGCGCCTGGCATTTCACAGAAATCACAGCCGCATTCACCCATCCAGCGCTACCGCGTCGGCGTACTTCTCGGTTGCATGCAGAAGGCGCTTGAAGGATTTACCCACGAGGCCGCGGGCCATCGCATCACCTGGGACATGTCGCACGCCGCGGGGCTTCGCGAATTGCTGCCGGTCTTCGAAGACGAAGCGCAACGGGTAAGGCTGGAACGGGCGATGGCCGATTTCGAGACCCTGATTGCTCCGCGCATGGGCGAACTGCCGGCGCAGGTGATCCATAACGATTTCAACATGGAGAACATTCTCGTCAGCGAGGATGATCCGGATGAGATCAGCGGCATCATCGATTTCGGCGACATGGTGCATGCACCCATCCTGTTCGATGTCGCTGTCGGCGCGGCCTACCAGATGGGCGACGCCGATGATCCGGTGGAGGCGATGTGCGATTTTCTGAAAGGGTATTCGACCGAAAAGACGCTCGCTCAGGAAGAGATCGAGTTGCTTTACACCGCGGTGACCACCCGGATGCTGATGCGGCTTGCGATACCCGAATGGCGCGGAAAGCTGTTTCCCGAACACCGGGCGCTTTACACCCGTAACAGCCCGACCGTATGGGCGCAGTTTGCCCGGCTCGACGCAATTTCAAGAGATGACGCCGTAAAGCGCCTGGCAGCGGCCTGCCGCGCCTGACACCCGAGGGAGAGAGACATGAACAAGCCAGCCACAACGATGATCAACGGCTTCGATGCATCGCGCCTGAGTAGCCTGCCGGAGCGCGAGCGGTCGATGATCGAGCGCCGCCAGGCGATGCTCGGGCCGTCCTACCGGCTGTTCTACGAAAACCCGCTGCATCTGGTGCGCGGCGAGGGCGTCTGGCTCTACGATCCGGACGGCAATGCCTATCTCGACACCTATAACAACGTGCCTTCGGTGGGACATTGCCATCCGCGCGTTGTCGCCGCGATCGCCGAACAGGCTGCTGTGCTGAATACGCATACGCGTTATCTCGACGAAAAGATCCTCGATTACTCCGAAAAACTGCTTTCAACATTTCCCGACGAGATGAACCGGGTCATGTATTGCTGCACCGGCAGCGAGGCGGTCGACCTCGCCATGCGGCTGGCCTGTTACTACACGGGCGGAACCGGCATCATCATTACCGAGAACGCCTATCACGGCACGACGGCCGCCGCCGCCGCCATCTCGCCGTCGCTTGGCCCCAACATGCCCCTCGGCATGCATGTGATCACCGTACCGGCACCGGATGCCTATCGCGCCGATGGCAAGGATGTCGGCGAGACCTTCGCGCAAGAGGTGTCCAAGGCGATCGCCTTCATGTTGCGCCATGGCATCAAGCCGGCGGCCTTCATCGCGGACAGCATATTCTCGACTGACGGCATCTATTCGGAGCCTGCGGGCTTCCTGAAGAAGACGCTGGACGTGGTGCATGAGGCCGGCGCGCTTTACATCGCCGACGAAGTGCAGCCGGGCTTTGGCCGCACCGGCTCGCATATGTGGGGTTTCATGCGTCACGGCATCGTTCCCGACATCGCCGTCATGGGCAAGCCGATGGGCAATGGCCTGCCGATCGCGGCCGCGGTGATGAAGGGCGAGGTGCAGGAACGTTTCGGCAAGGACATCCGCTATTTCAACACGTTCGGCGCCAACCACGTATCGATCGCCGCCGCCAATGCCGTGCTCGACGTCATCCGTGACGAAGACCTGATGGGCAATGCGCTGTCGACCGGCAATTACATGCTGGAAGGCATGCGCAAGCTGCAGCAGCATTTCGACTGCATCGGCGATGTGCGCGGCGCGGGCCTCTTCCTCGGGCTGGAATTCGTCAAGGACCGGCAGAGCCGCGCCCCGGACGGACCGCGCTCGCTCGCGGTCGTCAATCGCATGCGCGAGCGTCGTGTGCTGATCAGCGCCGCCGGAATTCATGGAAACACGTTGAAGATCCGTCCCCCGCTGCCGTTCGGCAAGGACCATGCGGACATCTTCCTCAAGGTGCTCGAAGAGGTGCTGCACGAGACCGAGTGACAGCATCCGCCTCGCTTATCGCTGCCATACCCAATGCCAAAGGATAGACCATGACCACCTTGCCGGAAATCAACGCCGAACGCCTCTGGGCGGATATCATGACGATGGGGGCGATCGGCGCGACGCAGGGCGGTGGCAGTTTCCGGCCCGCGCTTTCGGATGCGGACCGCGAGGGGCGCAACCTGTTCCGTTACTGGGCGGAGGAGGCGGGGCTGGTGGTGACTGTCGATGCTATCGGCAACATGTTCGCGCGGCGGGAAGGTACCGATCCGTCGCTGCCGCCGCTGATGATCGGCAGCCATCTCGACACGCAGATGCCGGGCGGCAAGTTCGATGGCGTTCTGGGCGTGCTTGCCGGGGTTGCGGTTATCCGCGCGCTCGATGCGGCAGGCGTCAGCACGCGGCGAGCGATCGAGATCGCCAATTTCACCAATGAGGAAGGCGCGCGGTTCCAGCCGGGCGTGATGGGGTCGGGCATTTTTGCCGGGCTCCTGTCTTTGGAAGATGCGTTGTTTCGCAAGGATGATGACGGAGTGATGCTCGGCGACGAGCTTGCCCGTATCGGTCATGCCGGGCAGCTGCCGGTCGGCGGGCGGGCGGTGCATAAATATCTCGAACTGCATATCGAACAGGGGCCGGAGATGGAAAAGGCAGGTGCGATGATCGCTGCCGTTTCCAACAGTTCCTGGGGTTGCAGCGGATTTATCGATATCAGCGGCGAGAATGGCCATTCGCAGACGGCCGCAATGTCGACGCGGCGCAACGCGCTTGTCGCTGCGTCCAAACTGATCCTCGAAATCGAGGCGATCGGAGCCGAGAACGAGCCGGCGGGCATGGTCAGCGCCACGGTGATCCGTAACTGGCCGAACAACCGCGTCAACATTCCGCATCTGACCAAGCTCTCCTATGTCGCCGTTCATGCAGCCGAAGAGGGGAGGGCGAAGATCATCGATCGCATCGAGGCCGCGGCGGGACGCATCGCCGGAGAGACGGGGCTTACGATCGATGCCACGACCTCGCATTATCGCCAGCGGCTTGACTTGTCGCAGGAGCTTGCCGGGCAGGTTCTCGAAGTGGCGGAACGGCTGGGCTACACGTCGGTGATGCTGCCGACGCTGACCTCTCATGACGCACTGTCGATGACCCATCTTTGCCCGACGGCGATCATCTTCGTGCCCTGCAGGCAGGGCATTTCGCACAGCGAAAAGGAATGGTGCGAGCCCGATCAGGTGACGGCCGGAGCCAAGGTGCTTCTGGAAATGGCAATGATCGCGGCGAACGAAGCATGATGCTCGTGCCCTCTTTATGCCGACGAAAGCAACTGCTTATAATGTAAGGAAGCTAAAACACGTAAAGCGAGCGGACGAGGCGCTGAGTGAATTCACACGCTAAACTTGCATTGGAAGACATGGGGGCCGGCCAGCCCAAGGCGGTCTGGGCGTATAACGTCATCCGCGATGCGATCATCACAATGAAACTGGCGCCGGGCGAAACGCTGAACGAAAAGGAGACCTGCGCCGAGCTTGGCATTTCCCGAACGCCGATGCGGGAGGCCTTGTTGAGGCTGGCGCAGGAAGGGCTCGTCAATATCGTTCCGAGCGGGGGCACATTCGTCAACAAGATCGCCATGCGCAAGGTGATCGAGGGGCATCTGATCCGTTCCAGCCTTGAAATGCGCACGGTGCGTCTTGCAGCCCGTAATTTCGATCCTGTGCATGAGAAGGACCTCGATCTACTTATCTTTCGCCAGCAGGAAGCGGCAAAGCGGCGTGACATCGATGAGGCTTTCAAGGTCGACAACGAGTTCCATCGCCTCCTCTGCCGCATCGCCGGCTTTCCGAATGTCTGGCAGACGATCCATAACGCGACGGGGCAACTCGACCGCGTACGGCGCCAGGCATTTCCGAAGATCGGTTATTTCGAAGAGGTTCTGGAAGAGCATGTGGCGCTTTATGCCGCGATCAAGGCTCATGATGAAATTCGGGCTGCGAAACTGCTCAAGGAACATCTCGGCGGCATAAACGCCGTTGTCGAATATGTCCTTCAGGCCGATGCCGATATCATTACCGGCGAGGACGATATCGTGTTGCTCAACGCACTCTCGGACGTGTGAACCGGACGTCCGGGAAGAGCTCTACATCCAGGCGCAATGCGCGATATTGCCAGCATCGCTGCAAGTGAGGTTGCTGCACATGCCGTCGGCGAGGCCCAGCCGTGGATCGGGCGGTGGGCAGGCTTTCCATATTGCCCGCATAGCCAGACACGACTGAACCGCTCCCCAAGTCCCAAGTCCCAAGCCACAAGCCCTTGCCCGACACCATGCCGTCTCCCGGCATGCGTCGCATCCCGGACCCGCGACCGCCGGGCGGGATCTCTCGCTGCATTATGAAAAGCCTATCCACAAGCGAAAACGACAAGGAGCGATTGACACCCTTTTAGTCGCGTGTTTTGCTATGATGTCAGACCAATTTGGCTTGCATGGTGTTATGACGAGAGCGACGTTATCCGCAACACTTCAACCGCTGCCGACACTGGATCGTGCCCGGCAGGTGACTTCGGCGCTTGCGCATTATATCGCCGATGTTCAGCTCAAGGCCGGGGATCGACTGCCGGCGGAGCGTGAGCTCATGGCAACGCTTGCTGTCGGCCGCTCGACGATCCGGGAGGCGATCCGCCACTTTCAGGCGCTCGGAGTCATCGAAACGCGAAAAGGCAGCGGCACCTATCTGCTGCGGCCGATTTCTCCCGATACCGTGCATATGCCGCTGTCGCTGGACACGACACGCCTGCGTGACGTGCTTTTGCAGACACTGCAGGTGCGCCGGGGCATCGAATGCGAGGCCGGCATGGTGGCCGCCCGCATGCGTACCGACGATGACCTCGTGATCATCGAGAAGAAGCTGGTGCAGATGGAGACCGTGCATCTGGAAAAGGGCTCGTCCGGCCCGGAAGACCTTGCCTTCCATCTCGCCGTTTATGACGCCACGCATAATCCGCTGTTCCGGCAGATACTCGAGCAGATGCGCGAGAGTTTCGAGCATTTCTGGGCTTCGCCCTTCGATCGCAAGGATTTTGCCCGACGCTCCTTTCCGTTTCACCGCACGCTTTTCGACGCCATCGCCGCCCAAGATCCCGAGGGTGCAAGGCGCGAGACATTAAAGATCCTCGCCGTCGTCGAGGAAGACATCAAGGAAATGTCCCAATGAACGAAATGTTCGATCCGTCGCAATTCGCCTCGCTGATTACTGCCCATGACGACGGAAATTTCGCCGATGCGGTCGTGCCGCCGATCTTCCAGACCTCGCTCTTCACCTTCTCCGACTATGACGAGATGATCGCTTCCTACCGCGGTGAGAAGGTGCGGCCGATCTATACGCGCGGCCTCAATCCGACGGTGCGCATGTTCGAGGAAATGCTGGCCAAGCTCGAAGGCGCCGAGGATGCGCTCGGTTTTGCCAGCGGCATGTCGGCGATATCGTCGTCTGTCCTGAGCTTTGTCGAGCCGGGTGACCGCATCGTTGCAGTCAAACACGTTTATCCCGATGCATTCCGCCTTTTCGGCACGCTGCTGAAACGCATGAAGGTCGAGGTCACCTATGTAGACGGCCGCGACGAGGAAGCAGTCGGAAAGGCGCTGCCGGGGGCCAAGGTTCTCTATCTGGAAAGCCCGACAAGCTGGGTGATGGAAGCCCATGATGTCGGCGCGCTGGCGGCCTTGGCGAAAAAGCACGGCGTCGTTTCGATGATCGACAACAGCTGGGCAAGCCCGTTCTTCCAGCGGCCGATCACACTCGGCGTGGATCTCGTCATCCATTCGGCCTCCAAATATCTCGGTGGCCATAGTGATGTCGTCGCCGGTGTGGTTGCCGGTTCGAAGGAGATGATCGCTCGGGTGAAGGCGGAGGCTTATCCCTATCTCGGCGGAAAGCTTTCGCCCTTCGATGCCTGGCTCTTGATCCGAGGCATGCGCACGCTGCCCTTGCGCATGAAAGCTCATCAGGAATCGGCGCTGACCATCGCGCGGCGGCTGCAGGAACTCGATGTGGTGGAAACCGTCTGCCATCCGGGTCTGGCGAACCGGCTGCCTGCGGGGCTTCACGGCACGTCGGGCCTGTTTTCCTTCATCTTCAAGGAGGGCGTGGATATCCGCGCCTTTGCCGACCATCTCAAACTCTTCAAGCTCGGCGTCAGCTGGGGCGGCCACGAAAGCCTGATCGTTCCGGGCGAAGTGGTGCTGCAGCAGAAGGCCCAGCCCAATTCCGCGCATACGTTCGGCATCCATGCGCGGTCCGTACGCCTCCATGTCGGCCTCGAGGGAACCGAGGCTTTGTGGAGCGATCTTCAGGAGGCAATCGCCGTCGCCTCATAACGCATGAAACCAAGACAACTGGGAGCAGGACAATGAAAACAATCATAACGACTGCAATCTTCGCCACTCTGATGACAAGCAGCGCATTGGCCGATACGACATTGAAGCTGGTGGAAGTCATCACCAGCCCGGAACGCACGCAGACGCTGAAATCATTGGTCGGCAAGTTCGAGGCCGCCAATCCCGGCACCAAGGTGGAAATCATCTCGCTGCCCTGGAACGAGGCCTTCCAGAAATTCGCCACCATGGTGTCTGCCGGCGATACGCCGGATGTGATGGAAATGCCGGATACCTGGCTTTCTCTCTATGGCAACAATGGCATGCTCGAAAGCCTCGAGCCCTATCTGGAAAAATGGCAGCACACCAAGGAACTGACGCCGCGCGCGCTGGAGCTTGGCCGTGACGTCAAGGACACCGCCTATATGCTGCCCTACGGCTTTTATCTGCGGGCGATGTTCTACAACAAGAAGCTGCTTGAACAGGCCGGCGTTTCCGCGCCGCCGAAGACCATGGACGAGTTCACCAAGGCATCCGAAGCCGTATCCAAGCTGCCGGGCAAATACGGTTATTGCATGCGTGGCGGCCCGGGCGGCCTCAATGGCTGGATGATCTTCGCCGCCTCGATGGCCGGCGACAACAAGTATTTCACGGAAGACGGCACCTCGACCATGAACAGCGAAGGCTGGGCAAAGGGTATCGAGTGGATGGTCGATCTATACAAGAAGGGTCTTGCGCCAAAGGACAGCGTCAACTGGGGGTTTAACGAAGTCGTGGCCGGATTCTATTCCGGCACCTGCGCCTTCCTCGATCAGGACCCAGATGCTTTGATAGCAGTTGCTGAGCGTATGAAGCCGGAAGATTTTGGCGTCGCGCCACTGCCGAAGGGACCGACGGGCAAATCCTTCCCGACGATCGGTTATGCCGGCTGGTCGATGTTTGCCAAGAGCGAAAACAAGGATCTCTCCTGGAAGCTGATCGAAACGCTGCAGAGCCCGGAAGGCAATATCGAGTGGAACAAGAAGATCGGTGCTTTGCCGGCCTATACGGCGGCAGAAAAGGATCCGTTCTATGCCGGTGACCAGTTCAAGGGCTGGTTCGAGGAACTGGCAGACAAGGACACCGTTCCGACCGTAATGCCGACCTTCCTCGAAGAGTTCGCTTTCTTCAAGGATTCGCTGGCGATCAAGACCTCGCAGCAGGCTCTGCTCGGCGATATTTCTGCGAAGGAACTTGCCGACGAATGGGCGGCTTACCTGACCAAGGCACAGCAGAAGAACCTCTCCAAGAAGTAATCGACGCCGTGGCGGCGCGAGCAAAACCGCGCCGCCACCCCGCCTTCTTTTGAAATGACGGCGCAAACCTTGCGCCTCAAACGGGAAACTGTCTGATGTCCATGACCGCCGACGTCTATGATCGTCGCCAGGATCGCAGGCCGTGGCAAAAGCGCCTTGCCGATGCCTCGGAGCCTTATCTCTACAGCGCGCCGGCGCTGATCCTCATTAGCGTCGTCATGCTGGTGCCGCTTGTCATCGGCATTTCCTATGCCTTTCGCGATATCCAGCTGCTCAATCCGTTTTCCGGCGGGTTCATCGGGCTCGAACATTTCGAGACGCTGTCGAAGGACAGGGCGTTTTATACGGCGTTGAAAAACACGCTGTGGTGGACGGGCGCCTCCGTGTTCCTGCAATTTACCTTCGGCCTCATTCTGGCACTTTTGCTCGACAAGCCGTTCATGGGACGTGGCCTTGTGCAGGCGCTGGTATTTCTGCCGTGGGCGGTGCCTTCCTTCTTGGCCGGTCTCAACTGGGCATGGCTGTTCAATCCGGTCATCGGGCCGATCCCGCACTGGCTGTTCGATCTCGGCCTGATGAGCCAGCCCGGCAATATCTTGTCCGATCCGCAATATGCGATGTGGGGACCGATCATCGCCAATGTCTGGTGGGGCATTCCCTTTTTCGCCATCACGCTTCTGGCCGCACTGCAATCGATCCCGCGCGATCTTTATGAAGCCGCCTCCATCGATGGCGCCTCGTGGTTCCAGCGTTTCTGGTCGATCACGCTGCCATTCCTGGCGCCGACCATCGCCATCACCGTTCTGCTGCGCACCGTGTGGATTTCCAACTTCGCCGACCTGATCGTCGTCATGACCGGCGGGGGACCTGCCGACCGCACCCAGATCGTCGCCAGCTACATCTTCACCCAGGCCTTCAAGGCGCTCGATTTCGGTTATGCCTCGGCCATCGCGCTGGTGCTGCTGGTGCTGCTTCTGGCCTATTCGATGTTGATCATCCTGCTGCGGCAGACATTGCTGAACAAGGGGTGAGGGCCATGAAAACGTCGCTTCTTCCGACCATCGCGCATCGTCTGGCGCTACTCGGTTATATCGTCTTCGCACTCTTCCCGCTGTTCTGGCTGCTGAAGGTCTCGGTTACGCCCAACGACCTTCTTTATTCCGAAGGCGTGCGCATGTGGCCGTCGCGGACCACGTGGGAACATTATTCCTTCGTGCTGCAGCACAGCGCCTTTCCGACCTTTTTCAAGAACAGCCTGATCGTCTCCGGCTCGACGGCGATCATCGTCACCATCTGCGCGTCACTGTCCGGTTATGCGCTCTCCCGTTTCAATTTTCGCGCCAAATACTGGATCGTGGCCCTGATGCTGCTGACCCAGATGTTTCCACTGGTCATGCTGGTGGCGCCGATCTTCAAGATCCTCACGCCACTCGGTCTCACCAACAGCCTGACAGGCTTGATCGTCGTCTACACCGCCTTCAACGTGCCCTTCGCGACCTTTCTGATGCAGTCCTTCTTCGACGGTATCCCAAAGGATCTCGAAGAAGCGGCGATGATCGACGGCGCCACAAAATTCACGGCGTTTCGGGAAATCATCCTGCCGCTGACCTTGCCCGGCATCGCCGCCACACTCGGTTTCGTCTTCACCGCCGCATGGAGCGAGCTTCTGTTCGCGCTGATGCTGATCAACGGCAACAATGCCGCGACCTTCCCGGTCGGGCTGTTGACCTTCGTTTCCAAATTCTCGGTGGATTTCGGGCAGATGATGGCGGCAGGCGTGCTCGCGCTCATCCCGGCGGCTCTCTTCTTCCTGCTCATACAGCGCTACCTCGTCCAGGGCCTGACGGCCGGCGCGGTCAAGGGGTAATACCATGGCATCGATCGATATCCAGAACGTCAAAAAGGCTTATGGCCATGTGCAGGTGCTGCACGACGTCGATTTGCAGATCAAGGACGGCGAGTTCGTCGTGCTGGTCGGCCCGTCCGGCTGCGGCAAGTCTACGCTGTTGCGCATGATTGCGGGGCTGGAAGGTGTTACCGGCGGTGAGATGCGCATCGACGGGAAGCGCGTCAACGAGCTGCATCCGAAGGACCGCGACATCGCCATGGTGTTCCAGTCCTATGCGCTTTATCCGCACATGAATGTCGCCGGCAACATGAGCTACAGCCTGAAGCTCCGTAAAACGGCCAAGGAAAAGATCGCCGCTGCTGTTGCCAGTGCCGCATCCAAACTCGGGCTCGATCCGCTGCTCGACCGCCGACCGAAGGCACTCTCCGGTGGTCAGCGTCAGCGCGTCGCCATGGGCCGCGCCATCGTGCGCCAGCCGAAGGCGTTTCTGTTCGACGAACCGTTGTCGAACCTCGATGCCCGCCTGCGCGAGCAGATGCGGGCCGAAATCAAGAAAATGCATGGCGACCTCAAGGCCACCTCGATCTATGTCACCCACGACCAGATCGAGGCGATGACCTTGGCGGACCGGATCGTTGCCATGCATGGCGGGGTGGTCCAGCAGGTGGGGGCTCCGCTGGAGCTGTACGACCGTCCCGCCAACCTCTTTGTTGCCGGTTTCATAGGCTCGCCGGGCATGAACTTTCTCGACGCGATCTATTCCAACGGCAATGTGACGCTGAAGGATGGAACCGTGGTTGCCCTCCCGGCGCCGCTATCGCTTGACGATGGCGCAAGAGTGACGGTTGGCGTCCGGCCCGAGCACGTGGTGATGGGCGGGGAGGGCGCCGGCATGGCGGCGAGCGTCGATCTTGTCGAGCCGACCGGCTTCGGTATCATCCTGCACCTGTCGCTGCACGGTCTGGCCTTCAAGGTGTTTACGCTTGATCGTGCCGCGCTCTCGGCGGGTCCCATGGTCCATGTCAGTTTCCCGCCGCAACACCTGCATGTCTTCGACGAAAACGGGGAGCGGTGCGTTTCGCTCCAATAGTGCTTGGTCAGTGGCAGTGGGCACGGAAATTTTCCCTGTCCGCTGTCACTTGAACTTATGCCGCTTTCCCGCAAAGTAGCGAGTGTTCCGTTTCCCGATCAAAGAGATGCATCTGGTTCATGTTGATGGAGACCGGCAGCATTGCTCCGGCTGTAACCGGAATTTCACTATCGAGGCTGGCGCAACATATGTCTCCGGCAACGTTGAAATAGACCATGTTGGTCGACCCAAGCGGTTCGACCAGTTCGACATTGGCATGGAAAGGTACCCAGCCGGGCCGCTCCTGGCTGCCGGAAATGGCTTCGGGGCGAATACCGAACGTGACGTCTTTTCCGCCGGCGGAAGCGAACCGGGATCTCCTGGCTTCCGGAATGGCAAGACGGGTTCCGTCCTTCAACTCCACAAAGAGGCCTGTTCCCTCCGTAACGAGTTTCGCGGGCAGAAAATTCATCGATGGCGATCCGATGAAACCGGCAACGAATTTGCTCACCGGGTTGAAATAGAGTTCCTGCGGCACGCCCTGTTGCTCTACCAGCCCCTTGTTCATCACCACGACCCGGTCGGCCATGGTCATGGCTTCGATCTGGTCATGCGTCACGTAAACGGTCGTCGTCGGCAGCAGATTGTGCAGCCGTTTGATCTCCGTCCTCATTTTCACCCGCAATTTTGCGTCGAGATTGGACAGAGGCTCATCGAAGAGAAAAACCTTCGGATCTCGGACGATGGCGCGGCCCATTGCGACGCGCTGCCTCTGGCCGCCGGACAGCTGGCCCGGCCGTCGCTCCAGAAGTTCGGTGATATGGAGCGTCTCGGCAGCCTGCGCGATCCGCTTGTCGATCTCGCCTTTCGACAGGCGCTGTTGTTCGAGGCAAAAGGCGATGTTGTCACGAACCGTCATATGCGGATAGAGCGCATAGTTCTGAAACACCATGGCGATATCGCGCTTACCTGGCCCAAGACGGTTGACGACCTGATCGTCGATGACGATCTCGCCGCCGCTTATATGTTCAAGCCCGGCGATCATCCGGAGCGTGGTCGACTTGCCGCATCCAGAAGGCCCGACGAAGACGACGAATTCCTTGTCCTTTATATTCAGGTCGATGCCACGGACAGCCTCATAGATACCGTAGGATTTGGTGACATTGCGAAGTTCCAGACGCGCCATGTGTTTCTCCTATCGTTCCGCCAGCCAGACCTGCATCGCGCCTGCGTCACGATTGGCCCAGAGATGGTAAGGGATGGCCTTGAAGCGCCGCGGCCTGAAGGCGGCGGGGCTGTTGCGATAAAGCCCTGCCTTCCAATCCTCCACCTGCGCTTCCAGGGCTTCCCCCTCCAGCACGACTGCACCACCGAGTAGCTCCGGATCGAACCGTGCTTCGATCGTGCCGGAAGCGGACAGGCGAAGCCGTTGCGGCTCCATGCCGATATCCGTTTCTTCGACGCAATAGACGACAGGCCCGCGCTTCAGTGCAACCCGGTCCGCATCTTCGCCCACTGCCGGATGGGCGTAAAGCCGCTCGACCGGCATGTCGAAGGACAGCCTGATTTCATCGCCATCCGCCCAGGATCGGCGGATCGTCGCATACCCTTTTTCGACAATGCCGTCGGCATCAAGGGTCACGCCGTTGATGCTGATTGTCCAACTGCGGCACCAACCGGGGATACGAAACCTGATGGTAAAGTCCGCTTGCCGGGATAGGCCTAGCTGGATCCTGACATCGCCATCCCAGGGATAGAGAGTTTCTTGTTTCAGGCGAAGATAGGTATTTCCAAGATCCAGTTCGGCCGTGTTTGCGCCGTAGAGATGAACCGCGAGTTCCTCGGCCTTGCCTGAATAGAAATATTGGCCGAGCGAGGTGATCATGCGGGCGATATTGGTCGGGCAGCAAGGGCAATAATGCCACTTCCAGCGGCGGTGCTGACCATGGCTTTCCAGCACGTTTTCATAGAAATAATGCTCGCCATCGCGGGATATGCCGGAAAGCGCGCCGTTGAAGAGCACCGTCTCCAACGCATCGGTGAATTTTGCGTCGAGATCGATCTGGGCCATGCGATGGCTCCAGAATCCGAGCGCTACCGCGGCGCAGGTTTCCGCATAGGCGGTTTCGTTCGGCAGGTCGTATTCGCGGGTAAAGCCTTCATTGGAGGCGGATGGCCCAAGCCCGCCCGTCACATAGAGCTGGCGGCTCGTGAGATTGTCGAAAAGCCGGTCGCAGGCCTGTTTCAGGGTCGGGTCGTCGTTTTCATGGGCGAGATCGGTCATGGCAGAGAACAGATACATGGCCCGCACCGCGTGACCGACGACCTGCGACTGCTCGCGCACCGGCCGATGTGCCTGGCTGTAGGCGTAGGTCTTGTAGACATAATCAGCCGGATTCTCACCGCGAAGCCGTGCTTCCTCGTCATAGTAGGATGGTATCTGGCCGCGCTCGTCGATGAAATAGGCCGCAAGCTTAAGGTGCCGGGGATCTTTTGTGATCCGATAGAGCTTGACCAGAGCCAGCTCGATTTCCTCATGGGCGTCATAGCCGCGCAGCTTGCCCGGCTCCGAGCCGAAGGTCGCGTCGATGTGATCTACGGCGTGGATCATCACGTCGAGGAAGCGGTGCTTGCCGGTCGCCTCGTAATAGGCGACGCCACCTTCCAGCAGATGGCCCATCGAATACATTTCGTGCAGGTCGCGCAGATTGGTCCAGCGCTTGTCAGGCTCGCGGCGAATGAACCAGCTGTTGAGATAGCCGTCTTCCATTTGCCCCTGTTCGAGCTTTTCGACGATCGCGTCGATCTGTGCTTCGAGTTCGGCATTAGGGGCGTTTTTCAGGGTGTAGCTCGCGGCCTCGATCCACTTGCCGAAATCGGAATCGAAGAAATGCTGCATCGAAAGCCCGCTTGGCTGGATCGGGCGCGCAAGCGGTGCCGGTGGCTTGTCGAAGTCCAGCACTTCGAGAAAACCTTCCTCCTCAAGCCGCATATGCTGCGTCGGGATGGTGGTCTTCCGAACGGTCTCCGACCAGCTTTTCCAGAACCCGTCCGGAAAAGCCACGCGGTGATGCTCGATCGGTACGAGCCTGTCGAAATGGCGTGCGGCGGCGTTAGTCGGCTTCTTCAGGGAGGACGACATGAAAGCTCCTTTTGCAGTGTTCTGCGGCTTATTTGACGGCGCCGGCGGTGAGGCCGCGCACGTAGTAGCGTTGAAGGGCGAGGAAGAGCAGGATGCAGGGGATCATGGTGACGGTGATGCCAGCCTGCAGTGCTCCCCAATCGATGATCCCATAGATGCCGGAGGACACGTTCACGAGCATGATCGGCAGGGTGAACTTGTTCTGATCCGAGATGAAGATCAGCGCTGCGAGGAACTCGTTCCAGGAATTGAGGAAGGCGAACATCGCAACGGTTGCGACACCGGGCAGTGCCAATGGCATCAGGATGCGCCGCAGCAGCGTCCATTGCGAGGCACCGTCGATGCGTGCCGCTTCCACCAGCGCGGCGGGGATCGCATCAAAGGCGTTGCGCATCATGAAGATCGAAAATGGCAACTGGAATGTCGTGTAAACGAGGACCAGTCCGAACAACCTGTTCTGCAGACCTAAAAACTTCAGGATGAGAAACAGCGGGGTCAGGATGGACTGGAACGGGATCATCATCGTGGCCATGACCAGAACGAAGATCAGAGATTGACCCGGAAAGCGGAATTTCGAGAAACCGTAACCGGCAGGCACCGACACCAGTATGGTGAGGATGATCGTGCCGGCCGCGATCAGCAGCGAATTCATTGCATAGATCTGCCAGCCGGCGCCGACATCTTCCAGCCGCCGATAATTCTCCAGCGAAAAGGCCTTCGAGAAAAGCGCGACTGGATTGGCGAGCGCTTCCGCCGCCGGTTTGAAGGAATTGGCCACGGACCAGACAATCGGCATCAGGAAGATGATTGCCAAAAGCAGGGATACCAGAAGGAAGGTGACGTGTCCGATTCGCTCCGAAAACGGCCTGCCGGCTGCAACATTCGCATGTGTCATCGGCCTTCCTCCGGGCGGTGGCGCATGAAGCTGAGCTGGATGGAGCTGATGGCAACGAGAACCACCAGCAGTGCGAAGGAGAGGGCGGATCCGTAACCCAGCCGATAGGACGAGAAGGATGCCAGGTATATGGAGAAGACGGCGGAGATCGTGCTGTTGCCGGGGCCGCCCTGGGTGATGATGAAGAACTGATCGAAAGCGAGCATCGAGGATGTGATGTTGAGGATCAGTGCCAGAAGCAGCGAGTTGCGCATCAGAGGCAGGGTGATGCGGCGAAAGCGGCTGAAGACACTGGCGCCGTCGATCTTGGCAGCCTCGATGACCTCGGCGGGTATGCTCTGCAATCCGGTGAGCAGGATGACCATGGTGAAACCTGCTGTCTTCCACACGACCATCAGAATAATAACGGCGAGCGCCGGCCAAAAACTATCGAGCGGCCGAGGTGATGCATCAACAACGCCGAGGCTGAGAAACAGGCGGGAAAAAACGCCGTTGTCAGGGTTGAGCAACCATGTCCAAAGCGTCGAGGCGGCACCGAAGCCGATGACGACGGGCATGAAATAGATCGTGCGGAAAAAAACGGCGCTACGGAGCGGGCGGTCGACCAGCAAAGCGAGCGGAAAAGCCACTGCCATGATCGCTGCGGTAACCAGCAGCGTGTAGAGAAGGGTAAATCCCAGTGAGGACCAGAGTTGGCTGTCGCCCAGAAGTTCCGCGTAGTTTTCCAGGCCGATGAACTTTTTCCGCCCCAGAAGCGGCCAGTGATAGAAGCTCATCCATACGGTCATCAAAAGCGGGATGACGAACAATCCGATGATGAACACCATACTTGGGGCGATGAAAAACAGGCCCAGCCAGCCATGCGGTTCGCGGCTGCCGCCGAAGGCTGAGACAGGGCGCGCGACCGCGCTCGGCAGTGTGGTCTCTACCATTCAATCCTCGTCGTCATTCTATCAGGCTATCGATGCTGATGGTGGAGCAGGCATATTTCGGCTGCCTGCTCGCTCATGCGTCAGGGATTTGTCCGCTCGAGAATCTTGGTAAAGTCATCCTGCGCCTTCGAGATGGCTGCATCCACATTGCCATCGAAGATGCTCGACTGGACAAGGTTCAGGAAAGGGCCGGTCCGGCTGACGAAAAGCTCATCGGAGGAGAAGGTATAAGGCGTGCGTGCCTTCGTCAGGATCTCGTAGGAAACAAGGTTTCGCTTGTCGAACTGCGCATAGGCATCCGCTGCGAGATCGGTGCGCGATGGCATGCCGGATTCCTTGGTGATGAAAACCTGCTGTTCCGGCTGCATGTAGAAATTGACGAAGTCGAGCAGAACCTTCTTCTTTTCCTCGCTGATGCCGGCAATCAGTGCCAGCGTGTCACCACCGGCAAAGCTGGAAGCGCCATCCTTCGGTCCGGGAATGGGAGCAACGTTGAATTTAACATCCGGATATTTGGCCGTCAGAAGATTGACGATGTAGGAGCCGGTCATCAGCACGCCGACTTTTCCGGAGGCAAATGCCTCCACCGCGTTGTTGCCGTTGCCGGAGCGCGATGTCGGATGAATGGCGCCAGCCGTCCACATGTCGCGATAGGCCGCGATCGTTTCCCGCATGGCAGGTGTATCGACCGTCGCCTCACGGCCGTCCTGGCTGAGAATATCCGCGCCGGCCGCCCAGAGGTGGGGCAGGAAATCGTAGATCAGCCAGCTTCCGGAATTCGCGACGAAATAGAATCCGTAGGTATCGGATCCGAGTGCGCGAACCTTTTTCGCGTCTTCCGCAATTTCCGTCAGAGAAGCTGGCGGCTTGTTAGGATCAAGGCCTGCTTTTTCGAAAAGGTCGGTATTCCAGGCGATGATCGACGCGTCAGGCAAGGCGGGGACGCCGTAGATCTTGTCATCATAGGTGGCTAAACGAACATGAGACGGGCTGAGCGCGTTTGCATAAGGCAGCCCCTTCACGAAGTCAGTAATGTCTTCGAGGCTCTCGTTGGCGGCAAATGTCGGCAGGTAGATCAGATCCAGAACCGCGCCTTCCGGCGGTGATCCGCCGGCGATGGCGGCGCCGAGCTTTGGCACCATCTGTTCCGCCGTGATCTGGGTGACGATGATCTTGTCATCGTGCTTGGCGTTGTACTGCTCGGCAAGCGACTGCAAGACAGCGCCGGACGAGGTGCGAACCCAGAGATTGACTTCCTCGGCGGCAGCAAAAGAGGTTGTCGCAGCAAACGTAATTGCTGCGAGCGCAAGGCTAGCTTTATGCATCACGGTTCCCTTTTTCTATTGTTCGTCGCACTTTCCCGATGGACGTGAACAAACGGTAGGGCGGATTTTTTTGCCTGTCGACAATTTTGAATTCGGTTTTTGCAAAAACGTTTTTGCACGTCTGAAAACGCTTGAGAAATCGTTTTTGCAAGATCATTCTTGCGGAATGTTAAAGCCTGTTTCTCATCGAAAACGAACACTGCGCGATGTCGCGAAGGCGGCTGGTGTCAGCTTGTCCACGGCCTCAAACGCACTGAACGGTGTTGGCCGTGTCAACGCTGAAACAAGCGAACGCATCAACAGGATTGCTCAGGAAATCGGCTTCAGGCCCAATGCATTGGCGCGAAGCCTGCAGAGCAAGCGCAGTTCCACGATCGGCATGCTGACCAATGATACATACGGGCGGCTCACGCTTCCCATGGGGGCAGGCGTCTCGGAAGTTTTGGTCGATCAGGGCGTGTCAGTTTTTCTCTGCGCCACCAACAACAACCCCCGTCTTGCACAGCTTCACCTGCAGGCGCTTCTCGACAAGCAGGTCGACGGCATCATCTTCACCGCAACGCGACTGGATCTCGAGCAACCTCGGGAGCTCCTGGCACTGCCTATTCCGGTGATATACGCCTTTGCCGAAGGTCCTCCGGGGAGCGTCAGTTTCGTGCCCGACGATGAGCATGGCGCACGCCTGGCGATGGAGCGCTTGAGGAAATCCGGCTGCTCGCGCATCGTTCATATCACCGGTCCGAAAGACTATCTGGCTGCCAGACTCCGCGCAGCCGCCTTTTGCAATTTTGCCGAAGCCTGTCGCGAACCGATGTTCGGAGACTGGTCCGAGGAGTGGGGACATGAGGCAATCGCCCGGCTGGTTTCAGACGGAGACCAATTGCCCGACGGCATCTTTTGCGGCAACGACGAGATCGCCAGAGGCGTCATCGATGCTCTGCGTGATCGTGGTATTCTTGTGCCGAGGGACATATCCGTCGTCGGCTTCGATAATTGGGAGGTCATTTCGCGGCAAACCCGGCCGCCCTTGACCACTGTCGACATGGAACTCATGGAACTTGGCCGGCAGGCGGGCTTGGCCATGCTGAGCATTACCAGAGGTGAGGCTATTGAACCTGGAACCCGCCGCTTGCCCTGCCGATTAGTCGAACGGCTCTCAACGGCGAACAAGGCGAATGAATACTAGCGGGCTTCGCCGAAGCCCAAGAAACGGCAAAAAGCCGTCACTGATATAATTGGCGCGAACTGCTCGGGGCGCTCGTGTCAGGCCACAAGCCTTGTTACGTTTTACATGATCTGAACAGGAGAGCTCTGTCGAAGCCGACTTAACTCTATCGCTAGGGGTAATGTCGCGAAACAAGTCCAATTACCGAAGTCGGTTCTGCGCCTGGACATAGCTCAGGCTACGTGACGGTGAGCGCAGGGCTGGGTCGAATGGATTGATCCGGCGCCCGAGTTCGCGAGCCTCGGCCGAGAGAATATCCACCATCGCCTGCAATCTCTCGCCTTCGGCGCGTTCGGCAAGCGTACCGACGCTCAAGGCCGCGACCACCGTACCGTTTGCGTCGCAGACGGGAACGGCGACGCCCGCCATGCCCGGAATGAGACCCGCATTAAAGCTGACGAAACCCTGTTCGCGGGCATTGGCGAGAAGAAGTCGGAAGCTTGCCTCGTCGAGATGGCTGCGATCGAGCAGACGCGGCATATTGAACCGGATAACGGCTTCTCTTTCCGCTTCCGGCAGGTTGGCGAGAATGGCGGTGCTGCCTTGGCCGATGCCGAGCGGCACCTTGCCGCCGATGTCGCCGGTGAAGGAGCGGATCGGGAAGGGGCCTTCGACACGGTCCAGGCAGACCGCATCATAACCGCTTCGCACGAGCAGGAAGATCGTGTCCGTCAGGGTTGACGACAGGCGAAGCAGTGCCGGTCTGGCCAGTTCGCGCAATCCGTCGGAGCGTCCGGCGCGGGCCGCCAGCACGAAAAATTCGAGACTGAGGCGGTAGCGTTTTCCGCCGGACACCTGTTCGACGAACCCTTCGGCGACCAGATCCTGCATGGCGCGATGGGCTGTCGGCTGGTTGCAACCCACTTCCTTTGCCACATCTATCAGCCGCACCCCGGCGGCATCTGCCGCGCCAAGCGCCTTGAGGATGATCAGCGTGCGCCTTGCGCTTGAGATCTGGCGAGTGTCTTCATCCATTAAATGTAATCCGGATTGGGCTGATCTTCCATAAATTTCATATAATGGAATATTTCAATGATAATTTTCCTAATTGGAATTTTTCATTGACCATAGGCAGTTTTCTACTGTCTCCTTCGCCTGGGAACGAAATTAGAGAAAGCGCGAAAACTGGCGCAACTGGAGTGGACATGAGCTTTCTGACGCTCAATTCGCTGTCGAAAATCTATGGCAATTTCACCGCTGTCGATGCGGTCAATCTGGAAGTCAGCAAGGGCGAATTCGTATCGCTTCTGGGGCCTTCCGGCTGCGGCAAGACCACGACGCTGCAGATGATTGCGGGGCTGGCCGAACCATCGGCCGGCTCGGTCATGCTCGACGGGCGCGAGATCACCCGCGAGAAACCGAACCGCCGCGGGCTCGGCATCGTATTCCAGACCTATGCGCTCTTTCCGCATATGACGGTGGCGCAGAATGTCAGCTTCGGGCTGGAAATGCGCAAAGTCGGCAGAGCCGCGCGCGATCGGCGGGTGGCCGAAGCGCTGGCGCTGGTCAAACTCGACCAATTTGCCGATCGTTATCCGCGCCAGCTTTCCGGCGGCCAGCGGCAGCGCGTCGCAATCGCTCGTGCCCTCGTCATCGAACCGCCGGTGCTGCTGCTCGACGAGCCGTTGTCCAATCTGGATGCCAAACTGCGCGAGGAAATGCAGTTCGAGCTTCGGCGCATCCAGCAGACGGTCGGCACGACGACGATCATGGTGACCCATGACCAGGGAGAGGCGCTGTCGATCAGCGACCGTGTGGTTGTCATGGAACACGGAAAGATGACGCAGGCGGATGTGCCGGCGGCAGTTTATGATCATCCGGCGACGGAGTTCATCTCCTCCTTCATTGGCAAGATGAACAATATTCCCGGTATAGCACTCAGGCTTGGCATCCAGTCTTCCGGCGTCATCCTGCCGGCGACGGACTGTCCCGCCACAGAGGGCGAGCCGGCCATCCTGTCGCTTCGCCCCGAGCGGATTACCATCGTACCCGCGGGCCAGGGGCATCTGCACGGAGTGGTCAGTGCAAGGTTCTTTTTCGGCAGCCACTGGCTGTTCAACGTCGATACGGCGGTCGGCCAGATCATCGTTTCCTGGCCGAATACGGATGGCTCATTGCCTGCATCCCAGGGGCAGCCCGTTGGGCTCTCTTGGTCGCCGGAAAGCGCGCGTGTCTCGGCCCGGACGCGGGAGACTTCGAGGATTGACGCATGACGGCGCAGACATCCTCGACGCCGTGGTTCCTGTCTTTCCCCGGCCTGATCTTCTTCCTCGGCATGGTGGTTCTGCCGCTGACGCTGACCGCGGTCCTTTCCTTTCATGCCTATGATTTCAATATAGGTGTGCTCGACAGCTACACGCTGTCGAACTACACGACGGTTCTCTCCGATCCCTATTTCCTCTCGATCTTCTTGCGGACGCTGAGGATCGCCCTGATTACGACGGTTCTGTGCATCGTGATCGGTGTGCCGGAAGCCTATATCCTGTCTCGGATGTGGAACCCGTGGCGGTCGATCTTCCTGCTCGTCATCATAGGTCCGCTGCTGGTTTCGGTCGTTGTGCGCTCCTTCGGCTGGAGCATGCTGCTCGGTTCGACGGGGTTGATCTCCAAAGCCAGCATCATGCTCGGTCTTGGCCCGGTTCGCATTCTCTACAGCGAGGCAGCGATCGTGATCGCGCTGGTGCATGTGATGCTGCCGTTCATGATCATCCCGGTCTGGACGGCGATCCAGAAGCTCGATCCTGGGCTTGAACCGGCCGCATGGTCGCTTGGCGCTTCGCGCTTTACTGCAGTGCGACGGATCATCCTGCCGCAGATTTCGCTTGGCGTTCTTTCCGGCAGCCTGATCGTTTTCGGCCTTTCGGCAAGCTCTTTCGCCATTCCTGGCCTGCTCGGCGGGCGGCGGCTGAAAATGGCGGCGACCGTCGTCTATGACGAATACATGCACGAGCTGAACTGGCCGCTCGGCGCTGCCATCGCTTTCATCGTTCTTGTCGCCAACCTTCTGATCATGCTGGCCTACAACCGGATGATCGAAGCCAAGGCGCGCAAGGTTCTGGGCTGAGGGGGCGGAATATGGATCGCAACGGACCAAGCGCCCTCATCTTTCACACGCTCGTCGTATGCTTCATGCTGGCGCCTCTGGTGATCATCTGTCTGGTCGCTTTCACGCCCGACAGCACGCTCACCATCCCGACGACCGAGTTTTCGCTGCGGTGGTTCAAGGCCGTGTTTGTCCATCCGGACTTCATGGCATCTTTCTACAATAGCCTGTGGCTGGCAACGCTCGCGGCAACGATCGCCGTGCTGATCTCGCTTCCGGCCGGCATCGCGATCTCCCGCTACGAGTTTCCGGGACGCGGTTTTCTCAATGGCCTGTTCCTGTCGCCGCTGATCATTCCGCATTTGGTTCTCGGAGTCGCTCTTTTGAGGCTATTCACGCTGATCGGCGCAACGGGCAGCTTTGGGTGGCTGGTGGCAAGCCATGTCGTTATCGTCACGCCCTATGTGCTGCGGCTGGTGATGGCGGCGCTCACAGGCATCGACCGCAATGCTGAACAGGCGGCGCTGACGCTCGGTGCCGGGCCGCTCACGGTGTTCCGGCGGATTACCGTGCCGATGATCCTGCCCGGCATTACCGGCGGTTGGCTGCTCGCCTTCATCAACAGTTTCGACGAATTGACCATGTCGATCTTCGTCACCTCACCCCAGACCGTCACGTTGCCGGTCAGGATGTACATGTACGCGACGGAATCCATCGATCCGATGATGGCAGCCGTTTCCGCGCTGATGATCGCCCTGACCGGTATCGCCATGCTCGTGCTCGACCGGGCGTTCGGACTGGACCGTATTCTTGTCGGGCAGAAGTGAACGAAAATGCCGCTCCTGCATCGCGTTGCGCGACAGAATGAAGTTCCGATCAGCTTTTCGCTGAACGGCAAACCTTGCGAGGGACGGCGCGGTGACACGCTGCTCAGCGCCATCCTCACCATCGATGAACGGCTCAGGCCCAGCGATTTCAGCCATGAGCCGCGGGCAGGTTTCTGCCAGATGTCGGCTTGCCAGGATTGCTGGGTCACACTCACAAGCGGTGGGCGGGTGCGTGCCTGTTCCACCCCGCTCGTGGAAGGCATGCAGGTGATCACCCAAGCGATCACCGGGGCGGGAGAGGCCGCATGAGTGACGCTGTAAAAGATCGTGCCCAACCTCTCATCGTCGGAGCCGGCCCAGCCGGTATTCGTGCCGCGGCCACGCTTGTCGCGGTGGGGATTCGGCCGATCGTCGTCGACGAAGCGCCGGCCTGTGGTGGACAGATCTATCGCCAGCCTTTCGTGCCGGATGGTCGCGATGCTAAAGCGCGGTATGGCTCGGAAGCGCCCAAAGCCGAGCGGCTGCATGGAGAATTCGCCGGGCTGCAGGGCAAGATCGATTATCTGCCCAACACGCTGGTCTGGAACCTGTCGGACGGCATTGCCGATGTGGCGACGAATGGCGGGCATCGCCGGCTCGCCCATGATGGGCTGATCCTTGCGACCGGAGCGATGGACCGCATTCTGCCGGTTCCCGGCTGGACCTTGCCCGGCGTATTTTCGCTTGGTGGCTCGCAGATCGCCTTGAAGGCGCAGGGTTGCGTCATCGGTTCGCGCGTCGTCTTTGCCGGCACTGGACCGCTGCTTTATCTCGTCGCTTGGCAATATATGAAAGCCGGGGTGAAGGTGGCGGCGGTGCTGGACGCCGCACCGCTCACCGCGCAAATGGCAATGATGAAGGCCCTGCCGAGCTTCCCCGCCATCGTCCTGCGCGGCACGCGCTTCGTTGTCGAAATGATGATGAAGGGTGTCGCCTTCCACTACGGCATCAACAAACTTCGCTTCGAGGGGACGAGCCGCATCGAGGGCGTCTCCTTCGAGGTGCGCGGCAAACGCCGGCATCTGGCCTGCGATGGTGCGGGCTTTGGGCTCGGGCTGAAGCCGGAAACACAGCTTGCCGATCTCGCCGACTGCCGGTTCGCCTTCAACGAACGGGATCGCGTTTTCCTGCCGCAAACGGATGCCGCTCGCCGCTCCAGTGTCGCCGGGGTCTATCTTGCCGGTGACGGATCCGGCATTGCCGGCGCCGATGCCGCGGAGATGTCCGGTGAGAGGGCAGCGCTATCGTTGATCGAAGACCGCGGCCTTGCCGTCGATCCGCGTCGGGCAGGCGTGCTTGAAAAAGAACTGCGCAGGATCTTTGCTTTCCGCACCATTCTCGAACAATCCTTTCCTTTCCCGTCGCACTGGATCGCCGACCTTCCGGGCGACACGATGGTCTGTCGTTGCGAGGAGATCGATGTTTCGGCCATTCGTGACGTCACCGATCATTTCGGCATTGTCGAGATGAACAGGCTGAAGGCGGTAAGCCGGGTCGGCATGGGACGTTGCCAGGGCCGTGTCTGCGGTTCGGCTGCTGCCGAACTGCTCGCCGCCTCGACCGGCCGGCCTATTTCGGCCGTAGGTCGCCTGCGCGGACAGGCGCCGGTCAAGCCGCTGCCCATGTCCTACTCCGCGATCGCGCCCTCAATCACTGGGGAGGCTGCGGAATGAAGGTCGATGTCGCGATCATCGGTGGCGGTCTTGTCGGTTGTTCCGCAGCGCTGGCCTTGAGGCAGATGGGCCTTTCGGTTGCCTTGCTGGAACGCGGGTTCTGTGGCGCGCAGGCGAGCGGCGTCAACTACGGCGGCGTGCGCCGCCAGGGCCGCCCGGTCGAGCAATTGCCGCTGGCGCAGCGCGCCCATGCGATCTGGCCGAAGCTCAGGCAGTTGATCGGCATCGATGGCGAGTTTCGCCGCACCGGTCAGCTGAAACTTGCCCGCAACGAGGCGGAAATGGCCTCGCTCGAAGCCTATGCCAGAGGCGCTGCATCGAGCGACCTGAAGCTTGAACTGCTTGGCGCCAATGCCCTTGCCGAGCGCTTCCCGTGGATCGATCGCGATATCGCGGTCGGCGCTTCGTTTTCAGCCGATGATGGGCAGGCCAATCCGCGCCTCGTGTCTGCCGGCTTTGCCGCCGCCGCAAGGCGGGCGGGCGCCGAAATTTACGAACAGACGCCGGTGCTTGGCGTTTCGAAGGAAGCCGAAGGGTTTCTCGTCGAGGCGCAGGGTGTACCGGCTATCCGCGCTACGCATCTGGTCAATGCCGCCGGTGCCTGGGCGGGGCCGTTTGCCGACATTTTCGGGGAGGGCGTGCCGCTCGGCCGGATCTATCCGTCGATGATCGTCACCGAGCCGATGAAAGTGTTCATGACCGTCAATACCGGCGTAGAGGGCGGCGAGGTCTATGCTCGGCAGGTAGAGCGCGGCAATTGCGTTATCGGGGGCCAGCGGGGAGTTGCCCGCGCGGACAATGCCGATTTTTCCCGCCCGACGGATGTCGGCGTCACGACAGTGATGCAACGCGCAGCGCGGCTTTTCCCGTCGCTGAAACATGCCCATGCAATCCGGTTCTGGTCGGGAACGGAAGGGGCGATGCCGGACAAGAACCCGGTGATCGGTCAAAGCGGCACTACATCCGGGCTGATCCATGCCTTCGGTTTTTCCGGTGCTGGTTTCCAGATCGCGCCGGGTGTCGGCGAAGTCATCGCCGAGCTGATTACCACGGGTAAGACGACCACACCGATCGATGCCTTTTCGATCACTCGCTTCTTCGTCGACGCCGCCAAGGGCTCGGGCGCCGGCGCTCCACCGCAGAGCCCTCAATCAAGGGGAACGTGAATGATGAAATCCATCCATGCGGCACTCGCCGCCAGCATCGCATGCCTGACCGTTGCCGGTTCGGCCCATGCCGAAACCAAAACCCTGTATGTCGGGATGAACGGCGGCAATCTGGAACGCACGTTCACCCAGGCTGTCTTCCCGGCCTTCGAAAAGGCCAATGACGTGAAGATTGTCGTCGTGCCGGGCACATCCAGCGATATTCTCGCCAAGGCGACCGCTGCAAAGGATGCGCCGCAGATGAACCTGATGTTCCTCGACGATGGCATCATGTATCGCGCCATCGGCCTCGGCCTTTGCGAAAAACTCAAGGAAAGCCCGGAGCTTGCCGAAGTTAATAAGGCAGCCCGGATGAAGGACGACATGGCCGTCGGTGTCAACATGGGCATGACCGGGATCGCCTATAACACCAAGCTGTTTGCCGATAACGGCTGGGCCGCCCCGACCTCTTGGATGGATTTTGCCGATCCGAAATTTGCCGACAAGGTGGTCTTCCAGTCGGCATCCGCCTCGTCCTTCGGCCTGCACGCCTTCCTGATGTTCAACCGCATCCAGGGCGGTGACGAAACCAATGTCGAACCGGGCTTCACGAAGTTCGGCGAGACGATCGGCAAGAACGTGCTCGAATATATTCCGAGCTCGGCGAAGATTTCCGAAATGACCCAAGCAGGCGAAGCGGCCATCTTCCCGCTGACCCCGACGGCGGTCAGCACACTCAAGGCCCAGAGTATTCCGGTCGAATACGCTCAGCCGAAGGAAGGCTCCGTGGTGCTGATGTACACGGCCTGCACGATCGCCAAGAACAACGAGCCGGAACTGACGCAGAAGCTTGCAGCCTATCTGCTGTCGGCCGATGCGCAGTCCGCGGCGCTCGATGCGGGCGATGTCTACCCGTCCAACCCGAAAGCTGTTGCCTCGACGCCGGAAGGCAAGGTGAAGCTTGATGCATTCCAGACCTACATGAAGACTGCCGTCGTTCTTGATTGGGATGCGATCAATGCCAAGCGCGCCGAATGGAACAGCCGCTGGAACAAGATGATCGAACAATGAGCCGTTCGTCCTGACCTTCATGTCGCCGGAAAGCTTTGCGGGAGCTTTGCATCCCGATCGCGCTTTCCGGCGTCTTTTTTGAATGCGCTTGTGGAGTGCCGCGTGAGCCTCGTCATCATCAGAAAAAACGCCCCGACGGCTCCCTGGCAGCAGGCATTCGCCAGTCAAGCACCCGATCTTGTCGTCCATGCCTGGCCCGAAACGGGGCCGCTGGAAGAGGTTGACTATGTGCTCTGTTGGGCACCGGGCGCCGGAGAGATTGCGCGTTACCCCAATCTCAAGGCGGTGTTCTCGCTGGGGGCGGGCGTCGATCATCTCCTGAGCGACGACACGATCCCGCTACATTTGCCGATCGTACGCATGGTCGACAAGTCGATCACAGATGGCATGGTGCAATACGTCGTCATGGCGGTGCTCAACCATCATCGCCGCATGGATGAGATGCGTGCGAACCAGGCTGCAAAGATTTGGCAGAAACTCGATCTCTCAAATCCGCAGATCGGCATCATGGGCATGGGCGGCCTCGGCAAGGCTAGCGCCCGGGCGCTGGCGGCGATGGGATACAGGGTTCGCGGCTGGAACCGAAGCGGGCGGCCGGTTGAAGGTTTAGACGTTTTTGGCGGAGCGGGTGGTCTTAAGTCCTTCCTGGCTGAGACCGATATCTTGATCAGTCTTCTTCCGCATACCGAACAAACGATCGGCATCCTCAATCGGGAAACATTCACAGCGTTGAGGCAAGGTGCCTACGTCATAAATGCCGGGCGTGGAGAACAGTTGGTCGAGGAGGACCTGCTGAGAGCGTTGCGCAGCGGCCAGATCTGTGGCGCCATGCTCGACGTATTCTGCAAGGAGCCATTGGCGTCAGACCACCCTTTTTGGGGCGAAGAGAGGGTTACTGTGACGCCGCACATTGCCAGTTGGGTCGATCCCGCCGCCGGTACGGCGCATGTTCTGCGCGCGATCGAAGCTATCAAGCATTGCGAGATTCCGGAAGGTCAAGTTGATCGAACCGCCGGTTACTAGCTCCTCTCAACGAATACGGACAGGGCTCTCATAAGAGCAGAACGGAACCCACACGGCCCGTATCGAGAGATCATTTTACAGAGACCGAACTTCTATGTCGAAGTATCGAAAGTGATGCCTGCTGATTGATACTTGTTACCATCAGCAGCTCATTAGAGAGTAAGGCACGCACTCCATCTGTTCATGAATATTTTGCTGTCAATGCTTGAATAATCGACGAAGTATAGATGCTTAGCGCTTTTCCAAAATAACCTTTTTCGACACCTGGGAATTAAAGTGTAGATTATTTTTTTATTTCCTTTATTAGTGTCTTGGGGGAGAAGGAATATGCGTGTTTCAGTATTTCTTGTGAGTGACAGCACGATCGTTGCTTGTGCCATGGCGCAAGCCATAAGAACTGAGTTTGCGCAGGTCTCACACTCTCCTTCCTTCTCAAGCGTGGCGGACCTGGTAATCGACTGGGACGACACTGTCGTCATCATCGACGCGGTCAATCCGAAAGAACTGGTTGCGCAACTCAATCGTGACAACGACGCCGTCGACACATCGCACATTATCGTCTTGATGCGGGCAAACCAAAGTGTCGACGAGTATCGATCAATCATCGGCAAAGTGGGCGCGTTGCTGCCTGATGGTGCCTCGCTGCAGGAAATAGCGCTTGCTGCGCGCATCGTTCGTCATGGGATCACGCTATTGCCGACGGTTGCCGTTGCGGGCTTGGGACACTCCGGCCTTAACGACGACACGAATGCCCGGGCCCTTGAGGGATGCTCTTTTACAGATCGCGAACATGCTGTGCTCGGACTGATTTCGAAGGGCGCGAGCAACAAGGTTATCGGCCGAAAACTGGATATCACAGAAAGCACCGTTCGCGTCCATGTTCGGGCCATCCTGAAAAAGCTCGGAATGCAGAATCGCACCCAAGCGGCGCTTTATGCCGTGGGTCACAAGGGCATTCAGGTTGGCTCGGATCTCTTCCGGCCGGCAACAACCGTAATGTCGGCTATTTGCGGCTTTGTTGCCGTCAATCTACGAACATTCATGCCCGAATTCACCCAAACGCTCCTACTCCAGGCATCGATTATCGCCTGAGCATGCGTTTCCCGCGCCGCTCGGCGCGATTGCGGGACAACCATCCCATCTGTCTTATCCCGTTTGGATTATGGTTCTTCGAATTCAAGACGTGAACAGGATCCTGCTCTTGCCGTCGGCTTCGGTTCCGCGCTTGCGGCGTCTCAAAGGTCTCCAGATAGCCCCATCCTTGGCGAGCCTGCCGCTTCAGCTCAATAGATGCTCTCTTTTGCCCCACTGCGATTGCAAGTGGCGCTTTGCCGGTTTCATTCAGAAATTGGCGTTTCGGGTAGGGGGCTGCGCGTTTTGTTTAGTCGTTAATCATTCGTTTACCTCAATTGACCAAGCGCTTCGGCCTTTTGGGATGTTTGTGATCGCAATCGCCTCAAGCACACTGCGGGGTGGGGACAAGCCCGGACAATCACGGGCTGTCGGAGCACTTCGAGCGCGATATCAGCGCTCTTCCTTTTGGGGGCGATCATGGATAACGAAAGCAAATCCGGCAAAATCATCGTGACTTCCGTTGCTGAGCTGACATCCCCGCTGGGGGTAACTGTCGGCGAGGCAGCCGGGGCCAAAGGCTTTCTTCTCGACGTGTCAGTGGGTGGCCTACAGGAAATCCTGATCGCCTTTTCCAATGGCCGTAACGAACCTCTTCGATCGACATTGTCCGTCGGTGGCCAGGTGCCGGAAGTCATCGAGTTTGAGCCGACCGGCTCTTGGACGACCTTCTCCAACAGGGTCCTTCATATCGATCTTGCAGAGGGCATGCATGTCCTGACCTTCTCGTCGCTCAACAATGCCGGTGCGGAAATTGCCAGCGTCAGCAACCTGGGCCCTGCCAGTGGCGGCAAGTCCGGCCGTTCGCTCCTGACATCGGCAGCCCTTGCCGGGTTGAACATTGCCGCCGTCGGCGCGGTTGCGCTGGCGCTGAGCCCCAGTGTCCAGCACGCGACGGAGGAAAAGCCGAGGGTTGGTGCTGCCCCTGACGATACGCCGCCTGCGCCACGGGCCGAAGAGGTTGCAAGTCTTGCAGCGACACCTTTGTCTGCCACCGCCAATGCATCGAACGAAACCCAGGAAGAGGCGTCTGCAACACCGGATGGCAAGGCGAACCTGACGACCGGTACCGTACCGCAAGCTGCGCCGGCTGATTTGGCTTCCGCTGCAATACCGGAAACGAGCGGGCGCGATTTCCGCTTCATCGGCGCCGGTGATATCTCTTCTTCCGGCCGCGAGGGCGGTCCCGTTTCGTATGTTGCGCCGATCGAGATCGGAGGACAGGCGGTTAACCGCTCCGTAGCTGCGTTGGTCACGGTAGAGCCTTCGGTAGACAACCCGGCTCTGGTCGCAGACGAACCTTCGGAGAACGTGGTTGAGGAAGTGGTCGAGCCGTCGGTGGAGCCACCAGTCGAACCGGTGATTGAGCCGCCGGTCGTAACAGCCATGCCCTTACGCATTCAGGCTGAAGTCGCCACGCTCGGCAATTCCGGTGGCAACGTGACCACCAATCCGAATGTCGTTCATAAGGACACAGCGGGCGCGACCGATATTCCGAATGCGGACGCGGCCGATGGCGACGCCTATGTCGATTTCGCCGGCGTCGGGACCAATAACAATATCGGCAACGGCCAGTATATCCAATGGACATTCTCCGTTGGCCAGGCGGGTTTCTACGACATTGGTTTCGGTTATGCGTTTTCCTCGACCGTTACCACCCGTCCGATGCGTCTCGACGTGAATGGCCAGCTTTGGGATCGCGTCTTCGACTTCAATGGCACGACAAACAACGCCACCTATTCGGAGAGCGGGACCCGCGTTCTGCTGCAGGCCGGAGAAAACACGATCCGCCTGACGGCGAACGGCTTTTCGGGGCCGAATATCGACTATCTGGAAATCCGCAATGCCGATCCGAACATGATCGTGATCCAGGCGGAAAGCCTTGTGACCCAGGTCGGCAACAATTCCAACGGCGCGATAAATCGGCCGATCAATCTGTCAAACACGCCTGCGAGCGAAATCTTCCGATTTGGCGCCGAAGGCGAATCCTATCTCGACTGGGCGCAGAGTGCCGCTGCGCAGGTGTCGATGACATTCGACGTTCCCGTTTCCGGCACCTATTCGTTCATGGTCACCTATGCCAACGGCGGCACAACAAACCGGCCGTTGAAGCTTTATAGCGACGCGGTCGCAGGCGATCCGCTACACACGCTCAACTTCGCCTCCACACAGGCCAATGCGGTGAGGGCGCGCCCGACCGATCTTCCCACCAATGTCCAGACAGCCCCGGCCGGTGCCACCGGTATCGGTCAGGGCTGGGAAGGCTGGTCAGTCGAAACCGTCACGGTGCATCTTGAGGCCGGCTCCAACACACTGATCCTCAGCGGCGCCGGCGTCACGACCGGTCCCAATATCGACAAGTTCGTCATCAAGCTTTTGGAAGCCGATCCGACGCCGGTCGAAAATACCGCTCCGATTGCGCTCGACCTGACGGTTGAAGGCGTCGAGGACACGTCGATCACGATCGACGTTGCGGAACTGATTTCCGACGCCGAAGATGATACGCTCACCATCATCGCAACGGTGCCGGCAGAACAAGGCACCGTCTTGGTTCTTGGCACCGTCATCACCTTCACACCGGCTGCCGACTTTCATGGCTCGGCATCGATCAGCTACACGGTGACCGATCAGGACGGCCTGAGCGATACGTCCACCGTTACCGTCACGGTTGCTTCGGTGAATGATACACCGCTGCTGTTTGGCAGCGTCGCCCCGCAGAACGTGGTCGCAGGCAGTGCGCATGTCATCGAGCTTCCATTGACGACCGACGATGTGGATGGCGACGATGTCTCGCTCGTCATCGCCAATGCCGAAGAGCTGCCGGACGGCTTTTCGATCGTTGCGGGCAAGCTCGCGATTGCTGCAAGTGTCGATCCGGGCTCTTATTCGGTGGAGATTGTCGGTTCTGACGGTACGCTCAGTTCGACCCCGATCACGGTCAGCATCACCGTTGCTCCTGAGCCGGTCGACCCTGTCGATCCCACCAATGCGGCGCCGGAAATCTCCAGCGAACCGGGCTTCGTCATCAACGAGAACAGCCTTGCTGTCGGCCAGATCAGCGCCTCCGACGACGATGGAGACCTGCTGCAATATGCGCTCTCCGGTGCCGATGCGAACAGGTTCACCATCGATACCAATGGCAACCTGTCGCTGATCGCAGCGCCCGATTTCGAAAGCCCGAACGATGCGGATGGCGATGGTGTCTATTCCGCCACCGTGACCGTCGGCGACGGACAGACCACCGCCACACAGGCCATCACTGTCACGATCGCCGATATCAACGAAGCGCCGACCGGCATTTCGTTTACGGGCGCAAACACGTTCGTGGAAAACGTGGCGCAGGGCACTGTGCTGGGCACGGTCGGCGGATCCGACCCGGATGGCGACTTGCTGTCCTATGCGGTCAGCGACGCACGTTTCTTGATCAATGGCGGCCAGCTGATCGTCGCACCGGGCGCCAGCTTCGACTTTGTCGCAGAACCGTCTGTCCAGATCGTCGTCAGCGCCACCGATGGGGTGCTCACGACCACGCAAACCTTTACCTTCGGCGTGACCGACGCGCCGGATCAGCCGGTCGAACCGGCTGATCCGCAGTCACTCGTCTTCAACCACGCCGGCCTGACGCCCTACAGCGCGCAGGACAGCGGTCCCGGCGGCGTCATTGCCGATGGCGGCAATACGCTCACCCTTAACGGGAATTTCTGGAAACGCGCGTTGCTCGGAGAAAGCTACACGATCACCGACAACACCCAGCTGACCTTGAAGGTCACTATCGGGAGTTCGCTATCGGAAATCATCGCTATCGGTTTCGACAACGACGAGCTGCCTTTCGAGGCGAGCGACAAGTCGATCTACCAGATCGCCGGCAACCACAACCAGCCTTCCTTCATCGACCTGCGCAACGGCTCGGCCGGAACACCCGGCCAGATTATTACGGTCACCATCGATCTTTCGGCCCATGCGGGCAAGACGATCAGTTCGCTGGTGTTCATCGCCGACGATGACCAGGCCAGCAACGGCCTCGGCTCGGTCAGCTTCTCCAACGTGCAGCTTGCCGAGATCGAACCGGAAAATACCGTTCCCGGCATTGTCGGCGGTGGTTTTGCCGACATGAGCATCAACGAGCGCGGTTTGCTCGAAGTCGACCTTCCCTTCGTCGATGCGGATGGCGATACGCTGACCTATACGCTGGACGTGAAGACTGCGCTGGGTGTTCCCGCCCAGGGTTTTGCCGGCCTCGTCTTCGAGGACGGGGTTCTCTCAGGCCCGATCGCGGCACTGCCGGGAAGCTATACGGTTACCGTTGTCGCGACAGACGGCCGTGGTGGTTCGACCAGCAGCGATTTCGTCCTGACTGTTGCCGACATCAACGATGCACCGGTCGCCGACACGTCGATCCAGTTCGAGCCGATGGAAGCGATGACGGGAGACGAGGTATCAATCGACATCTCGTCCTTCAGCGATGCGTTTTCCGATGTCGACGGCGATCAGCTGACCTTCTCCGTCGAAGACCTTCCGCCCGGCCTCAGCCTCAATGCGCAGGGTGTCATTGTCGGTACACCGACGCAGCCGGGCGAGGGCTTCTTTACCGTTGTCGCGACCGATCCTTCCGGCCTGCGTGCGGAAATCCAGGTTCCGTTCCTGATCGGCGGTGAGGCCACAGGCGAGACAAGCTTCGTCGTCGAAGCGGAAGCGTTTACCGGTCTGGGCTCGGCGACCGGCTTCTATCTCTCGGCTGCACCCGCCGCTTCCGGCGGCCAGTTGATCCGCACCAATGCCAACCAGTCTGCCAATGTCACCACCGTTCTATCGCAGAACGGCGTGACCGAAGGCTGGTACACCGTCACCATCAGCGTCTTCGATGAGACAGACGGCAGCGCCACCTTCTCCCTGAAAATCGGCGAAACGGTTCTGGCGAGCAATCTGAGCTTCGACAATAACGGCACGTTCGACAATCCGTCGGCGCGTGGCAATGCCGCGCAGGCCGGTAACCTGAAGACCATCACCTTCACCAGTCCGGTCTTCATCAATAATACAACCATCGCGCAGCTTTCCGGCCAGTCGGATAGCGGCGAGCACCTGCGTATCGACAAGCTGACCTTCACCCCGACCACCGGGCCGGTGCAGCAGGCACCAGGCGCTGTGACACTGACGGGTGGCTCGATCAACGAAAATGTCGTCGCGGGCATCATCGGCACGCTTTCGGCCACCGATCCGGATGGCAACAGCGCCGCGATCGTCTACACGACGACGGATACGCGCTTCACCATCGAAGGCAACACGATCCGTCTCGCCGATGGCGTAAGCCTCGATCACGAGGCGCAGGAGACCGTAACCGTCTCCGTCAAGGCAACCGACACCCAGGGTCTTTCGACCACCACGAACCTGGCGATCAATGTCGGTGACGTCAACGAAGCCCCGAAGCTCGTGGTGGGAGCCGATATCGCCGATGTCGTGCTGGATGCCGGCGAGGGGACAACGATCAACCTTGCAACGGCACTCGGCGCTACCGATCCGGATGCGGGCGACAGCGTCAGCTATGTCGCAACCCTTGCCAACGGCTCTGCGCTGCCGACCGGTATCAGCGTTGCCGGTGGCGTGCTGACCGTCGCGACCAATGTGGCCGCCGGTACCTATGCCATTTCGGTTGCCGCCAGCGATGGTGAGCTTTCGAGTGCACCGGTGACCTTCTCAGTCACGGTAGGCGAACCGGTGATCCTGGTGCCGTTCTCGACCACGATCCAGGCGGAAGCCGGCTCGATCACGCTGCTGGACAATGGTTCGAACACGACGATCACGACCATCCGCGACCCAAGCAACCAGGAATCCCCCGGTACCGTGGGCCTCGTCAATGGCCTGCGTCCAGGCTTCTCCGGAACCGGCTATGTCGATTACGGCGACACGGCGGGCGATCGCCTGAACTACAGTGTCGATGTGCCGGCAGCCGGCACCTACACGTTCAGCATCCGTTATGCCAGCAATAGCGCCCGCCCGCTCAATCTCGTCGTCAATGGCGGCACGGCGCAATCTCTGCCCTTCGTCGCCACCGGCACCAATACGTCCGGCCCGGCGGAAGGCTTCAACAACTGGTCGTTCCAGACGGTTACGGTGGCGCTGCAGGCGGGGACCAATACGTTCTCGCTCGCCATCCCGCCGGGTGCCACGACCGGTCCTAACCTCGATTCCATCGAGATTACCGGCAATGTGCCCTCGACCGGCGATACATCGGCTGATGCGGACGAAATCCCGTTGTTCCTCTCCGGCCCGCAGGGACCCTTGAGCGGCGCCGGTGCCGACTCCATCAACTTCAACCTTGCCGGTATCGACGACGATATCGTCAAGGTGGAGATGAGCTTCGATGGTGGCGTGACGCGTGTTACGGTCAATCCTGATGCCGACGGCGATTATGCGGTCGACGGTTCGGCGCTTGCATCGGGCAATTACGCGGCGATCGCCTATGTCACCGATGCTGCGGGTAACGTAGCGCAGTCGCAGATGAATATCACGATCGCCGGTCCGGTTGTCGTCGCGCCGCTCACCATTCAGGCGGAAGACGAAACGAAGGTCACCGTCAACGATACCGGAACAGGCGACAGCGACACGTCTCTCACCCGCGAGGTCAATGCCACCCGTCTGGATGCAACGGGCAATTATCGTCCCGGCGCGAATGGCGGTGCCTATATCGATTTCGGCTCCAATCCGGGCGATGCGATCACTTTCAACGTAAACGCGACGGCAGCAGGCACCTACCTTGTCACATTCCGTTATGCCAACGGAGCCACGACGGATCGTCCGCTTGTCATGGCTGTCAATGGCGAGAGCGAAGGCTCCGTTTCCTTCGTTCCAGGGCCGGTCACCGGCACCGGCTCCGCCGCAACGGGCTGGAATTCCTGGATCGAGAAAAGCGTCGAGGTGACGCTGACGGCTGGGGCTAATACTATTCGCCTCGAAATTCCGGCCGGCGCGGTCGGTGGCCCCAATATCGACCAGGCAACTTTCGAATATCTGGATGGCGAAGGCCCGCAGAACCCGACCGAGCCGTTCTCTGTTACAATCGAAGGCGAGACATTCACGATCACGGATATCGAGGCGAACGCCTCGACGCCGGCCGACACCGTTTATCGCACGCCCACCAACAAGGAAGGTGGAGCGAATGCCGGCAATAGCGGGCCCGGACTGACCTATGACAGCAACGGCCTGCGTCCCGGCTATGAGGGCAGCGGTTATCTCGACATGGGCGGAGAGGTTGGCGACAAGGCCGGCTTCAACGTCACCGTCGATCAGGCGGGCACCTATCAGCTGACGATCCGCTATGCCAATGGTGGCACGACGGATCGCCCGATGGTGCTGTCGATCAACGGAGAGAACCAGACCATATCGATGAACTCGACCATCCCGACCGGCGGCACCGGTGACCAGGGTTGGGCGAACTGGGTGGAGGTTACCTACGACATCGAGCTTGACGCCGGCGTCAACGCCATTTCGATTGCCAACACGACAACCAACGGTCCGAATATCGACAATGTCACGATCAGCCGCGAGGGAGACGAGGGGCCAGGAGAAACCCGCGATCTCATCCGCTTCGAGCCGGTGGTGAAGATCAACTTTGAACCGGCACCAGGCCAGACGACGCAGGGCCTGCCGACAGGATATCAGACCCCGACGGGTTATCTTGCCGATACCGGTGCCGCATATGGCAACCGCGGAAACGGCTTCTCCTATGGCTGGGTGACCGAGGCAAGCGTTGCCGACGGAACCGCCAACGGCACGATCGCATCCGCCCAACCGGCAAATGCCCATTGGTACAAGGACACCGTTTCCGGCGCGTCCAGCCTGCAGAAGACCTACGCCCATTTCGAATATCCGGGTGCCGGAGCCGCCGGTGCACGCGCCTGGGAAATGGCACTCGAAAACGGCACCTATCAGGTGACGATGTCGGTCGGCGATACGGCAGGAGCCTTCGATTCCAACTACATCATCAACCTCGAAGGCGTGAATGTCTTGCCTGAGTGGACGCCGGCAAACCCGATCAACGGCAGCCAGAACGGCGGCGGTTTCCGCTCGACGCTGGTCACAGCTGTGGTGACGGTAACGGACGGCAGGCTGACGATGGACTCGATCGGCGGCGTCAACACCGAAATCCAGTATCTCGAAGTCGAGCGCATTCCCGACCTCACGCCGGGCGATGGCCGAAGCGCCGACAAGGATTTCTCCTACTTCGTCGCCCCTGTCGCTGCCTCGCTGGAAGACGGCCAGGTCTCGATCGCGATCGGTCCGGATGGCGAATTGCCGACCGGCATCGATCCAACCTCGACCTTCGTCGTCGGCATCAACCTGCAGGCGGAAGGCAATCGCGGGCCGAACATCACCCATACCGACAATATTACGCTGATCGAGACACTCACCGGCATCGAAGTGCCGGTTGCGATCCAGATCAGTGGTGGCGCCGATACGCTCAACATCCGCCCGCTTCAGGATCTGAAGGAGAATACCAGCTATACGCTGAAGGTTCAGGACGTGATGGACCTCGGATCGATCACCGATCCGAACGGCCCGCTCAGGCAGTTCCAGGACCTGACGACCACGTTCGTCACGGGCACGGCGCCGGAAGACGTGCCGCGCGAGGTCGCCTTCTCGACCGACGTCATTCTCAACGGCTTTGCCGATGGCTCCTTCGGTTATACGTCGATCGAGTTCGGCCCTGACGGCAAGCTTTATGTCGCCACCATCACCGGTGAAATCCATCGCTGGGACGTCAATCCTAACGGGACGATCGACAAGGCCTCGCAGGAAACGCTGTCGCTCAGCTATCTCGAAGCACCGGGAGGCGAACGCCGCGGCATTGTCGGCTTCGTCTTCGATCCTGAAGATCCCAATACGATCTGGATTTCCGACAACGCGCCGATCCCGCGTGAATCCAAGGCGTTCGACACGCCGGAATTCTCCGGCCGGGTCAGCAAGGTTACGCTCAGCGAGGTCTTCGAGAATTCGACGGCGGAAACTTATATCACCGGCCTGCCGCGCTCAGGTGGCGACCACCTGACCAACAGCCTGGAGTTCCGCCGTAACCCCGATTACACTGCGAGCAACGGCGAGCCGGAATATCTCCTCTATCTCAGCCAGGGATCCAACTCCGCGGCTGGCGCTGCCGACGGCGCGTGGGGGAACCGTCCAGAACGCCTGCTTAATGCGGCAATTCTCGAGATAGATCCGACGCGCGATGCGCCGGCCGGCGGGTTCAACGTACAGACCGAGCCCAGTGTCGCCGGAAACCCGAGCTATCAGTCGCCGGCTGCGAGCTTCAATGCGAACGGCACCCATTCGACATTCTACAATCCGTTCGCCCCGGATGCCGTGCTGAGCATCTATGCCACCGGCGTGCGCAATGCCTACGACCTTGTCTGGCATTCGAACGGTAATCTCTACGTGCCGACCAACGGCACCGCTTCGGGCGGCAAGACGCCGACCGATCCGACCCAGCCGGGCCTCGACACGACGATCGCCAACTCGCCGAAACAGTACGACTATTTCTTCACCATCGACGAGGGTGGCTATTACGGCCATCCCAACGTTCTGCGTGACCAGTATATCCTCAATGGTGGCAACCCGACGGGTGGCCGAGATCCGAACGAGGTTGTCGGCGGCAATGACGGCAACAGCAATACGGATGGATACCAGACCGGCGTCCAGCCCGATCCGGACTACGATCTCGATGGCGTCTACAATCTCGGCTACAACCAGTCGCCGAACGGCGCGATCGAATATACCGGCGGAGCCTTCGGTTCCAACCTCAAGGGCGCGGTCCTCTTCGCCCAGTTCTCAACCGGCGATAACGTCCGCTACATCCGTGTCGATGCCCAGGGCAATATCATCGACGACGACGTGCTGCGCCGTCCCGACGGTTCGGTCATCGACGATTATATCGATCCGCTCGACATCATCGAAAACCCCGTGACCGGCCAGCTCTACCTGATGACGCTGAACCGCAGCACGGGTGCGAGCCAGCTGATCCTGCTTACCCCGGCGCCCGGTGGCGTTACGCAGGATCTGACGGCCGACGAGGGCAACAATCTCGCCCTCGTCGCCGTCGACGTTACCGATTCTGAAGCCGCGATCTTCCGCATCGATGGTCTAGACGACGATATCACGGCGATCCGCATTTCCTTCGATGGCGGGCCGAAGCAGACGATTACCGTCAATGCGCAGAAGCAGTTCACCATCGATCTCGGAACAACATCGGGGCCGGTGACTGCCAGCCTCGAAGTCACGGACGACGCGCTCAACAGCAAGACCGTGAGCCTGAATTTCGTGCCGGGCGAAGAGCCTTCCGGTGAGGATTTCGTGCTTCTCACCACCATTCAGGCCGAAGACAGGACACCGAATGACGGCACCTCCGTCGTCGTGCCGAACGGGACCGCACCGCAGATCCAGATCCGCGATGCGTCCAATATCGAACCCGGCACTGTCGCCGGTACGGTGAACGGCCTGCGTCCGGGTGCTTACGGCACGGACGGGAATACCAACAGCAATGATGGAATTCCGGGCGGTTATGCCGACTTCGGGTCCACCAATGCCGATTTCATCAGCTTCAATTTCTCGGTTCCGTCGGATCAGGCCGGCAATGCCATCCTGCGCTTCCGTTATGCCAATGGCGGCACGACGGACCGGCCATTGCAGCTTGAAATCAACGGCACGATCATCAAGGTCCAGTCCTTTGCGCCGACGTCGGTGACCGATGGTTCCGACCCCTGGAACCACTGGCAGACGATCGAGATCCCGGTCGTTCTGACGGCGGGCGCCAATACGGTCACCCTCCGTTCCGTCTCTAACACCGGCCCGAATATCGACCAGCTGGAAGTGCTGGTGGCGAGCGAAGGAAATGCCGTTCCCAATGATGGCGAAATGGTCGTCGACGGCACGACCTATGTGAAATACGAGGCGGAAAAGGGTGATCTCGGCGGTGCGGCGATCATCACGGAAAACCGCAACCAGTCCGGCGGCGCCTTTGTCGACTATGTCGGCACAGCCGACCAGTCGGTCAGCTGGACGATCTCGACAGGCACCAGCGGCAGCTACGGCCTCGATATCCTCTATGCGCTTGGTGCGGGAAAGGCCGCGCGCCCGATGACTATTCTCGTGAATGGTGTCGCGGTCCAGACGCTACCTTTTGCCGCCAACTCGAATGCCGGGGAAACCGTCTGGGGGCCGCAGTCGGTCACACTTGACCTGTCTGCCGGCACAAACGTTATTACCCTGAAAGCGCCGGGCGGTGTCGGTCCGAACATCGACTACATCCGGGTCACCAAGGATGCGGTCGCCATCTTCGAACCGGATTACGCCGAGATCGACGGCTCCGGCCGCATAGAGCTTGAGGCGACCGATGGCTCGGCGCATACCGTCAACGGCAGCACCGTCGACTTCTACTTCACCGTCGATGCGGATGGCACCTACAAGCTGGATGTCGCGGCCAATGCCAACGCAGTCAATGGCCAGTCGCTGAAGTGGTTCCTCAATGGCGTCGAAGTGGATATCAGCGCCTTCCCGGGCGCAGGCACAGCAGGGGAGGAGTCCGTCTATCTGGCGCTCGAAGCCGGTGAGAACTACCAGCTGCGCATCGTCTCGAACGCACCGGGTGCCAACGGTCTCGACTATCTCGATATCCAGCCGGCGCCAGGCAATCCGAATGCCGATATCGCGGTGCAGAGCCTCGATGCCGCCTATTTCGACGACCGGCTGCATTTCTCCTATATCGAGGACCCGGATGCCGTGGAACCCGGCGCGCCGCGCGACTTCAAGGATACCGGTACGGTGCGGTTGAGCAATACCGGCACCGAGCCGCTGACCATCAGCGACTACCAGCTCACCGGCCCGTTCGTGTTGCAGAACCCGAATGCGCTCAACGGCGCCACGATCGCGCCCGGCTCCTTCCTTGATGTGACGGTTGTCTTCAATCGTGCGGCCTATACGCCGCCGACCACCAATGTCGATGCGACCTCGACCGTCTTTGAAGGCCAGTTGAAACTCATCACCAATGATCAGGACAGCCCTGTCGCAAACATGAAACTTGCCGGTTTCTGGCAGGCACGCGACGAGGGTGGCCAGGAACCCAATGTCAACGAGATCTGGAAGATCTTCGGTTTCGGCAACGTGATCGAGGGGTTGAGACTGCAGGGCGGCGGCGAGAACTCGGTTCTCTCTACCGACGACGTCTTTGCCAAGACCGATGAGACGGAAGTGCTGTCGCCGTACTGGAAGCTCGCCGATGGCGTGACAACCGCGAAGATCACCCAGATCGCAGCTTTCCACGGGCCTGGCGGCGCGACGATCGGCATCCACAATCCCGGCAACAAGGGGCAGGGCACGACCTTCTGGAACCACGAAGGCAACGACAACCAGCGGCTTCTGCCGAATGCCGGCAATGACAACACCTTTGCCACCCGCAACTTCACCAACAACGATATACCTGACGGCTGGGCGGGCAACGAAATCTTCGGGATAACCGTGGCCGGCCTTTCGACCGACCCGCGTCTCAACCCGACAGGTGGGGTCATCGTACCCGGCGCTCAGCAGGGGCATACCGTGAAAATGTTCCAGGCGCTCGACGCCAATGGCAACGTGATCCCGAATGTCTATCTCGGCATCATGGACTATACCGGCATCAACTACGATTATAACGACAACCTCTTCGTCATCGAGGGCGTCCAGCCGGTCGGTTTCGGTGCGGATATGGTCATTTCCAGTCTCGATGATGCCGCAGCAGACGACCGTCTGGTCTTCACCAATATCGACCAGCCGGTGAATGCCGCGCAGACTTTCCGCAACGAGGCGACGTTCACCATCACCAATGATGGCTTTACCGCGCTGACACTGACGAGCCTTGTCCTGTCGGATACTTCGGCCTTCGAATTTGTCGGCACGGTTCCGACGAGCGTTGCCGCCGGCGCCTCCGTTCAGGTCACCGTCCGCTTCAAGGGTACCCATGCCGCCAATACTGCCGGTGCGGATCTCTACAAAGCGACGCTGACGATCAACTCCAACGATTACGATGGTGCGCAGGTCATCCGGCTTGCCGGGCTGGCGCAGGAGTTTTCCGAAAACAATTCCGAGCCGACTGTCGCCCAGATTGTCGAGGCATTTGGTTACTCGACCGATATCGCGCAGGGCCAGCTTGCCAATGGCGGGAAGGTGGAAACGATCGGCGACGAAGTGCTGATGCCCTATCTGCAAAAGCTCGACCCGTCCAAGAGCGTCGAGGTCATCCAGATGGCGGCCTTCCTGCAGCAGGGCAATGTCGCTCGCCTCGGTTATCACCAGGTCGGATCGAGCGCCGTGACCAATCTCTTCGCCAATGACGACCAGCAGGGCCAGACGGTTCTCCCGGATCAACTGGTGACGGGAAACGGTGCCGGTGCATCCGTCGCCCGCGGCGTGATCAACCAGAACACGCCCTTCGGTCTGTTCATCTCGGTCGATGGCCGCCCGACCTACGCCTCGTGGACCGACCCGGAAGCCAACAAGATCGATCCGAATTTCGGCCAGCTCGTCGGCGAGGACCAGGGTCATCTGATCCGCTTCTTCGAGGCGCTCGATGCCGACGGCAACGTCATTCCCGGCACCTATATCGCCATCCAGGATTATCCGGGCGCTGGAAATTACGACTACAACGACCACATGTTCATCATCAAGAACGTCAAGCCGCATGCCCTGACGGCTGCCAATGACGCCAATGGTGACGGCATCAACGATGCGCTGCGGCTTGATGCGGACAATGACGGCACGGTCAACTTCTTTGACACGACCACGCCGCCGCCGACCGGACCGCAGACACCTTATGGCGGCACGGCTCCGAGCTTCACCAATGGCGTGCTGACAGTCGACGCGACGAACTTCGACAATGGCGGCCAGGGTATTTCCTGGAACGACAATACAGGCCTCGACAACCCGACAAGCAACCCGACCTTCCGGCCGGGCCGTGATGTCGAATTGGTCGGCTCGGGCCTCGATATCGGCCATGTGAAGCCGGGCGAGTGGGTGGAGTACACGATAAATGTGCCGACGGCCGGAACCTACACCTTCTCGGCCAATGCCAAGACACCGGTGACCGGGGCCACCATTTCCGTCTCGCTGAACGGCCAGACGCAGCTTGGAACAGTCACGCTGGCAGACGGTCATGCAGGCGGATCGAACTTCGGCAATGCGGCTTTCGCCGACAGTGCGCCGATCTCGATCAACCTCGGCGCGGGCGTGCAGACGCTCAGGCTTACCTTTAATGGTCCGCTTGCATCGAACGGCTATGTGTTGGATCTGGCTTCGTTCAAGCTGACGGCACCGGTCAACCAGCAGACGCCATATCCGGGAGCCGCCCCGACCTTCACCAACGGGGTGCTGACCGTCGACGCCACAAACTTCGACAATGGCGGCCAGGGGATTTCCTGGAATGACAATGCTGGCCTCGACAATCCGACGAGCAACCCGACCTTCCGGCCGGGGCGCGGTGTCGAGCTGGTCGGTGCGGGTCTCGACATTGGCCATGTTAAGCCGGGCGAGTGGGTGGAGTACACGATCAATGTGCCGACAGCCGGGACCTACACCTTCTCGGCCAACGCCAAGACGCCGGTTGCCGGCGCCACGATCGGCGTCTCCCTCAATGGCCAGGCCCAGCTCGGCACGGTCACCCTTGCCGATGGCCACGCGGGCGGTTCGAATTTCGACAGCGCCGCCTTTGCCCAGAGTGCGCCGATATCGATCAATCTCGCTGCAGGTGTGCAGACGCTGCGGTTGACTTTCAACGGTCCGCTCGCTTCCAACGGCTACGTGCTGGATCTGGCATCCTTCACGCTGACGGCGCCGGCCAGCCAGCAGCCCTTCGGTGGTGTGGCTCCGGCACTCGGCGATGCGGGTCTCGTCTTCGACGGCGTCGAGTATGACAATGGCGGTCAAGGCGTCGCTTACAATGATGCCGCTGGCCTTCAGGGTGGCACCAATGGTGGCCGCGCAGGTTCGTCGGTCGAGATAACCAGCAGCGGCGACGTGGGCTGGATCGCCAACGGCGAATGGCTGGAATACACGATCAACGTGACAGAGGCCGGTACTTACGACTTCAACCTGTCCATGTCGCTTGGCGAAACCGGCGGCCCGAACCGCAGCGTGACGGCCACCTTTACCAACGGCTCGGCAGTCGACACGGTGACGGTCGCGACGCCCAGAACCGGAACTTGGTCGAACTTCCAGGACACCGAAACCGTCAGCGTCGCGCTCGATGCGGGTACCACGGTCGTGCGCCTGACCTTCAACGGCGGCTCGCAGGACTTCTCGTCCTTCTCGCTGGAACCGGCAGGTGCATCCGCGATGACATTGATGAGCCTCGGTCTGGATGGCGAGACCTCCGCCATCGACGACACGCCGCCCGCCCCGGAGATCACGGATCTCGGCACGACGCCGCTCGAAGAGCAGGAGCAGAACCACCTGCAGGGCTACGACATCGTCATCTGACGGGATCGGGCGACGGCGCCTGTCAAAGGGCGCCGCCGCCAATCAAGGGGGAATGGCCGGGATGAAAACCGGCCGGATACTGGGGCGAGTTCATGTTGAAACGTAATCGCAATCTCTCGGTCGCCGACGCCATCCGGACCTGCCGGTCGGCATTCTGGGGCATCTTCGTCATCAGCGCCGTGCTCAATATCCTGATGTTGACCGGGCCGATCTTCATGCTTCAGGTCTATGACCGGGTGCTTTCGAGCAGCAGCGTACCGACACTGGTCGTCTTGTCGGTGATCACGCTGTCGCTCTATCTGTTCAGCGGCATGCTCGACATCCTGCGCTCCAAGGCGCTTCTGCGGATCAGCATGCGGGTCTATACACGGCTCTGCAATCCGTCGCTGCGTGCCAACATCCGTCTTCCCGTGCTGCTTGGTTCGAAGGGCTCGGGCGTTCATCCCGGCCGTGACCTCGATACGATCCGCCGCTTCCTCGGCTCGCAAGGCCCGGCCTCAATCTTCGACCTTCCCTTCATGCCGCTCTATTTTGCGCTGGTCTTCATCATGCACAGCGCGCTCGGTTATCTGGCCCTTGCCGGCGGCGCGCTGATCTTCGTGCTGGTCATCTGCAACGAGTTCGCCTCGCGCAGCCCGACCAAAGAAGTGGGCATGCGTACCGCCGCGCAATCGAAGATCATGGACAGCGCGAGGCGCAATTCCGAAGTGGTCAACGCGATGGGCATGCTGGGGCGGCTGTCGGACCGGTTTTCGGAAATGGTCGAACCCTATTATTTCTCGCAGCAGATGGCGACCGACCGCAGCAATTTCTACTCATCGGTCATCAAGCTCCTGCGCATGATCCTGCAATCGGCCATGCTGGCGCTCGGCGCCTATCTGGCGATCAAGCAGGAAATCTCCGGCGGGGTGATGATCGCCTCGTCGATCATCATGGCCCGCGCCATCGCGCCGATCGAACAGGCCGTCGGTCAATGGCCATCCTTCATCGCCTGCCGGCAGGCCGCCGGTCGCCTCAACCAGGTCCTGCTCCAATGCGATGTCGACAAGGGGCTGGAAGGTCTGCCGCTGCCGAGGCAGGAACTGACCGTTCAGGATGCCGCAACGAGTGCGCCGGGAGAACCTCTCGTGCTCCTGCAGGGTGTCGAGTTCTCGCTGCAGGCGGGTGACGGGCTCGGGATCATCGGCGGCTCCGGCTCCGGCAAGACGAGCTTTGCCCGAGCCTTGGTCGGCGTTTGGCCGGTGCTCAAGGGTGCCATCCGCCTCGACGGTTCGACGATCGACCAGTGGAGCGATCAGGATCGCGGCCGCTTCATCGGCTACCTGCCGCAGGATGTCGAGCTGTTCGAGGGAACGGTTGCGGAAAACATTGCCCGCTTTGACAAGGATGCCGATGTCGTGGCAATCGTCGCCGCCGCCAAGATGGCCGGGATCCACAATCTGATCGCTGGCTTGCCGGAAGGCTACAACACGATGATCGGCGAGGCCGGCGCGCGTCTTTCCGCCGGCCAGCGGCAGCGTGTCGGTCTTGCCCGCGCGCTTTTCGGCAACCCGTTCCTCGTCGTTCTGGACGAACCCAATTCCAATCTCGATGTCGAGGGCGAGCAGGCGCTTTCCCGCGCAATGATGGATATTCGCGAACGCGGTGGCATCGTCGTCGTGGTCGCCCATCGGGCAAGCGCGCTGGCCGCCGTCAACAAGGTCCTGATCATCCAGAATGGTCAACAGGTGGCTTTCGGCGACAAGGACCAGGTACTCTCCAATGTCTCGATGCTCAGCGGCTCGCAGCAGCCCGGAAAGGTGGTCGCCAATGCGCTATGACACACTCGACAGAACCATCACCAGCGCCATCCGCAAGCAGCTGTTCCTGGCGATCGGTGTCGGAGGGCTGTTCCTCGGAGGCGTGTGCACCGCTGCAGCCTATGCCGAAATCAGCGGCGCCGTGATGGCCGCCGGCAAGATCATCGTTCTTGGCCGCGCCAAGCAGGTCGAACATGCCGATGGCGGTATCATCTCGGAAATCGTCGTCAACGAGGGAGATCGCGTCGAGGCCGGCGCCTTGCTTTTCCGCCTCGATGGGACGACTGCTCGCGCCAATCTCGGCATCATAGAAGGCCAGCTTGCGCAGCTCATGGTGCAGGAAGCGCGTCTTCTTGCAGAACAGGCGGGGCGCACAGGCATTGATCTTCCAGCCGAACTCTCCTTCGTGCCGACCGACCGGCGTACCTTGCTGGCCGAGGCGCAGATCATGCTCAAGCTTGCCCGCCAGATGACGAGGAGCAGCCAGAAGGCTCAGCTGGAGAAACAGGTAGGACAATTCGCGGAACAGATCTCGGCGCTCGAGGCGCAGCGCAAAGCGGTGGACGCCAATATGGCGCTGGTCGATGATCAATTGCGTCGCTACGACAGCCTGAATGCTCGCGGCCTGATCACTCAATCGCAGCTGATCGCGATGCAACGCGAGAAGGCTTCACTCACCGGCAGCCAGTCCGCATTGACGGCTGAAATCATCGAGACGCAACAGGCCAAGACCCAGGCGGAACTGAAGCTCATCCAGGTGGACGAAGCTTTCTATGAGAGCGTGCTGACCGAACTCGACCAGAAACGTCCTGAGATCGCCAAGCTGAATGAGGAACGCGTGGCCGCCCTCGACAAGCTGCGCAAACTCGAAATCCGCGCGCCGATTGCCGGATCCCTGCATCAGCTCAATGTCCATACGATCGGCAGCGTTGCAGCACCGGGCGAGACGCTGGTCAACATCATCCCCGAAGACGACGAACTGATCGTCGAGGCGATGATTTCGCCAGCCGATGTCGATCAGGTTTTCGGCGGTCAGGATGCCCGCGTTCGCCTGAGCGGGCTTAACCAGCGGGTGACGCCGGAGCTCGGCGCGCTGGTTATCGACATCTCGCCGGATCTGACCACCGACGAAAAGACTGGTGCGAGCTATTACCTGACAAGGCTGCGCATCCCCGAAGCCGAGATCGCCAAGGTGGGGGACACGATGCTGAAGCCCGGCATGCCCGCGGAAGTCTTCATGCAGACCGAAAACCGCACGATCCTGTCCTACATGATCAAGCCGCTTTCCGATCAGCTGCGTCACGCAATGCGCGAAAGCTAATCGCGACTGGAACCGTTTCTATCGAGAATGCCTCACGGAGTATTGAGGGAGTAACATGGACAACAGACTTTCGGACGTACACTCAATCGCCGGCGAATTGCTGCGCCGCGGAGACATCGGGCAGGACAATACGGCGCAGGAAAGCTCGCGTATCGTGCGTGTCGAGCGCCAGACCGTTGCCCGCAGCCCGGCGGTGATACCCGCAGCCGCACCGCCGGGATTAGATGAGGAAATACGCAAGCTGAGCACCGCCATCGAGGTGATACGTCGCTCGGTCGAATTTACCGAAGCGCATATCGCGCTCGGTGCAGGTCCGGCGAAAGCGTTGGAAGGCGATATCGAACCTGTGGTCTCCGGTCATCGCAACTGGGCCAAGCCGTTTTTGATCACCGGTAATCTGATCCTTTTGGCAATGCTGCTAGTGGAAATCCATGACAATCGCATCGGGACAACTGTTTTTTCGCTATACGACGCTTTTGTTGCCATGCTGATTGGCTGAGCTTGCGCTGCGGTTTGGAGGTCTGCGAGTCTGCTATTCCTCGCAACGCCGTCGCCCGCCATCGACCTTGCCTTCAAGCTGCGGACATCGCGTTCCTCATAGACTGTATGGAGTTCGAATTGCGCTCGTTTAAAGAATGGTTTTCGGAAGAGCCTGAGCGAAAAACGAGCTGTCGCGATAACTGAGATAAGCGACGGGATCCCCGCCATTAGAAAGCCGTGTATCGGCCGACTGGCTTCATCTGGTACGGAAACAGCAATCACGCGTTCGGCTCCCAGCGTGAGATAGGGATGTTGAGGCATTTCTGGGTTGAGGCGACACATGTCGCGCAGCCGTTATTATGGCCCATGCCCTTCGACATGGGCCATCGCAATGATTAAAGGCGACGCAGGGCCTTGGTCAGGCCATCGACGATTTCCTGGCCGGCTTCATCGGCGGTCAGCTGGCCATAGGCAAACTGCTCGATGACGTCCTTGAACAGTTCCTGAACCGTCGGATGCTCGATCAGCGGAGACATGGTCGGGCCAGAGGCCGCCGCAACGATTTTCGCGCCTTCGAGACGTTCCGGTGTCAGCTTGCCTGCGGCTTCAAGCGTCGACTTGGCAATAGCCGAAGCAGGAAGGCCGCGGCTGTCGCCAAGGATCATGATGGCTTCCTTGTCGTTCAGCAGGCAGTTGACCACCTGGGCTGCGGCTTTCGGATCCTTCGAATGCCTGGAGATCGAGAAGACCATTGACGGCTTCTTGTAGACGCCATCCGATTTCGCTCCCGGGATTTGCAGCGGAGCGGCCGGTATCAGCTTTCCGACCGTCAGCGGATCATCGTATTTCGAATAGGTCGAATCCCAGAAATAGGTGCCGCCGATCCTGCCCGTGACCCAGGCCGGATCGTCGAAGATTTCGATATTGCCGACACCGGCCGCATCCTTGGCGGAGCGTACGATACCGTTATCCACCATCCACTGGTAATGCTTGAGTGCACCGGCGATGTCTTCTGCAGTCCAGGCCAGCTCATTGGTGCCGGGCTTGACGAATTCCTGACCGGAAATCTGTGCCGCAAAGGCTTCGACCATCAGCATCAGGATGACGCGGGTGGTATCGAACGGATAGAGGCCCTGCGGGTTCAGCTTCTTGGCCGCTGCGGCGAGATCATCCCAGCTTTTCGGCGTCTCAAGGCCGGCCTTCTTGTAGATCTCGTCATTGAAGTAGAAGGTGGCGCCGGTAACGGAAACCGGTACCCCGTTGAGCTTGCCGTTGATCATGGCAGGCGCCAGCTGGCTGTCATTCCACTGGGTCAGGTCAAGCTCGCCGGCAAACTGCTTGAGATCGGCAAAACCATCGCCGTTCTTGGAAAACTGGAAGAGCCAAGGCCAGTCGACCTGGATGATATCGGCCTCGGTGCTGCCGGCCATCTGCGTCGTCAGCTTTTCGAGATAACCTTCGAAGCCGGCGAACTCGGCCTTGACCTTATGCCCCGTCTTCGTCGAGCAGTATTCCAAAGCTTTCTGCGTGGCGACATGGCGACCATCGCCACCCCACCAGGACATGCGCAAATCCGCCGCCGAAGCGAAGCTTGTGGCAACTACGGACGCTGCCAGCGTAACAGATAGAACCTTCAGTATTGATTTCTTACTCATGATGCGTTTTTCCTCCTGAAACCCTGCATCGGTGACATAGTCGTCGGCTGCGCCCTCAGGCTAAGCTGACGTTCAAACCGCTTGCGCGGTCGAAGATGAAAACCCGTTCCTCTTCCGGGCGAATACGGATGGCGCCGTCAACGACAGCCTTGCGGAAGTTCTCGACAGGCAGAACGATGGTAAAACGCTGACCGCCGATGGTAATGTGCACATCGACTTCATGCCCAAGGAAGTCCGCCTTGATGACCTTCGCTATCAAGGCATCCTCACCCGGTTCTGCCAGGCGGAAATGCTGCGGCCGCACGCCGAAGGTTACATCGCCGTCCACACCCGATTGTAGACGCGCTGCGAGTTCTTTGCCGAACTGGATCGATTGGTCTCCGAAGGTCACGACCGGCCCGCTTTCGCCGCGGCTCAAGCTGGCACTGACAAGGTTCATTTCCGGCATGCCGATGAAACCTGCAACAAACGCATTTGCCGGCCGGGCATAGAGCGTTTCGGGATCATCCACTTGCATGATGTGGCCGTCCTTCATGACGCAGATCCGGTCGCCCATCGTCATCGCCTCGACCTGGTCATGGGTAACGTAGACCACAGTGGACGATTGCCCCTGCTCCTTCAGCCGGCGATGCAGATCGGTGATGCGTACGCGCATGGACGCACGAAGCTTGGCATCGAGGTTGGAAAGCGGTTCGTCAAACAGAAACACTTCCGGCTTCTTGATCAGCGCACGCCCGAGTGCCACGCGCTGGGCCTGGCCGCCGGAGAGCTGCTTGGGCAGGCGGTCTAGCAAGGGCTCGATTTCCAGCACCTCGGCGACTTCAGCAACGCGCCTTGCAATCTCCTCCTTGCTTTCCCCGGCCAGCTTGAGCCCGAAGGAGAGGTTCTTGCGCACCTTCATATGCGGATAGAGCGCGTAGTTCTGGAAGACCATGGCGATGCCACGGTCACCCGGGGGCAGGTTGTTGACGACCTTTTCGCCGATTGTGATGTGGCCGCCGGAAACGGTTTCCAGGCCTGCAATCATACGCAGCGTTGTCGACTTGGCGCAGCCGGAAGGACCGACCAGCACCATGAATTCCCCGTCCTTGACTTCGAGATTGATGCCGTGAAGCGCCTTGATGGTGCTGCTATAGACCTTTTCCAAGTTACGGATAGTCAATTGTGCCATTGGATTAACCCTTTACGCCACCGGCAGAGATGCCTTCGACGAAGTATTTCTGAGACATGAAGAACACCAGCAACGACGGCAGAAGCGCCAGCACTGACATGGCAAGGATGCGGTTCCACTCGAACGATTCAGCAGTATCGATCGACAGTTTGAGCGCCAATGAAACAGGAAATTTTTCAACCGAAGAGATGTAGATCAACGGGCCGAGAAAATCGTCCATGGTCCACATGAACTGGAACAGCCCGACCGAGATCATCGCAGGCACCAGCATCGGCACGACCACGTAGATCAGTGCTTGAAAACTGGTGGCGCCATCCACGCGCGCCGCTTCTTCCATGTCACGCGGAATGGAACGCAAGAACTGCAACAACAGGAAGACGAAGAACGCATCGCCGGCGAAAGCGGACGGCACCCAGAGCGGCAGGTAGCTGTCGAGCCAGCCGAGTTCGTTGAAAAGCATGTATTGCGGGATGCGGGTAACAACGTTGGGCAGAAGTAGCGTGCCGATCACGGCGGCAAACAGAATCTTCTTGCCGGGAAAGTCGAAACGGGCAAACCCGTAGGCAACCACCGTGCAGGAAATCACCGTGCAGATCGTTTTCGGCGCTATGATCAGGAACGTGTTCCAGAAGAAGCGACCGAATGTGTAGGGCGTCGACGTCTGCCAGCCTTCGATATAACCGTCCATTACCGGGTTCGCTGGCATGAAGCCGGCGCTGCCAAAAATTTCCTCATTGGTCATGAAGCTTGCGCCGACCAGCCAGATCAATGGATAAAGCATGATGAGGCCAACAACCGTCAGGATCGTATAGCGGATGGTCAGCGTTATCTTTTCGCGGCGCCTCTGCACGGCAAGATACTGTTCGGCCTCTTCGATGGCCTTGTCGTCGGAGTGAATGATACTGTCACTCATGGTCAGCTCCTCTTGTCGCCAGCGTAATAGACCCAGTATTTCGACGACCAGAAGGCGATGAGCGTCAGCACCATGATGACTGTGAACAGCACCCAGGCGATGGCGGAGGCATACCCCATGTCGAATTTCTTGAAGGCCATTTCATAGATGTACAGCGGCAGCAGGTAGGTAGATTTCAAGGGGCCGCCGCTGGTGATGACATAAGGTCCGTTGAACTCTTGGAAGGCCTGAACCATCTGCATGATCATGTTGAAGAAAATGACCGGCGTCAGAAGCGGCAGGGTGACGGCGAAGAAGGCCCGCCACGGCTTTGCGCCATCGATGGCCGCCGCCTCGTAAAGCGACTTGTCGATCGATTGCAGCGCCGCCAGGAAAATCACCATGGCCGACCCGAACTGCCACAAGCGCAGGATGGTGATGGTGAACAGCGCCGTACCGGGATTGCCGAACCAGTTGATGGCTTTGAAACCAAGGCCGGTCAAAGCCATGTTGACCATACCGACATCGGCAAACATGTAGCGCCACAAAACCGCGACAGCGATCGAGCCGCCAAGAATGGAGGGCACGTAATAGGCGGTGCGGAAAATACCGATGCCCTTGAGCTTGGAGTTGAGGATACTGGCGATAAAAAGCGCGAAGGCCAGTTTTAGCGGCACGGTTAGCGCCACGAAGAGCATCGTCACGTTGAAGGACCGCGTGAATGTGCGGTCACTGGTCAGAATGTCGATGTAGTTTTGCAGTCCGACAAAATCCATGCCCTGCATCAACCGGTAATCGGTAAACGACAGGTAGAGCGAGCCAAGAAACGGTATGGCCGTGAAAACCAGCAGGCCGATCAGGTACGGCAGGACGTACCAGAAGCCGAGAAGTCGACTATCGCCACTCATGCAGAGAGCCTCCTCAACTTCTCCGGCAGGCGCGCGGCTGTCGCGGCAACCATGGCCCGGAACAGTTTTGCGGCACGGTCCTGACCTAGCGGTGCAACCAGCGGGTCGGAAAGGAACAGGCCTTCGAGAGTTGCGCCGTCACCAGCGAGGACCGCTTGCAATACGGCATTCTGACGCTCCGCATGTGGTTTTACCAAAGCCTCGACGGCTGCTGGCAAACGTCCGGCATGTATCGGGCGCACCCCATGACCGGAAAACAGCACATTGGTCTCGACGACAGTGCCCGGTGCAAAGCCTTGCATCTGACCGATGTTGGGCATGTTGGCGTTGACGACTAGCGTCTCGCCACGGGTCAACGCGCGGATCTGCCCGACAAGGGCCTCTTCCGAGACTGTCCGTAGTGGTGGCACTTCGTTGCCAGTCTCAGCTAGGCGTGCGTCTTCCCGGCGTTTGGCCTGATCGCGGCGGCGCCAATCCACCGGTGTCAGGCCAAAGCCCCATTCGGATGCGCGGTTGAGATACCAGCTTGCGGGCAGGAATTCGGCAAGATGCCTGTCACCCGCCGCAGCCGCTATGCCGAAGCGCGAGGCCAGATCGAACTTGACTCTGTTGACGTCCTCGAAATAGCGCTGGAATTCATCGTTCGGATCCAGGGGCTTGGCGCGCCAGCCCTTTTCGCGATTTTCCGCCGCGAAGTTCAGATAGTCCGGTAGCCAGTCCCGGCCACCGACGAAGGCGCGGTCGACCCAGGTGAAGTGGTTGATGCCGAGAACATTAACCTGCACATCGCGAAAACCGTAACGGATCGCACCTTCTGCCCGATTGGCGAGCCAGGCGATAATGTGGCGCAGCTTGGTGACTTCGTGGCATTCGCCCCATGCCCTGATATCGGGGAAAGCGGCGTAAAGCGCGCCCGTTAGGACCGACATAGGGTTAGTCAGGTTGCACACATAGGCCTTGGGCGCATATTTTCGGATCGCTTCGGCGATTTCGGCCATGGCCGGGATCGCACGCATGGCGCGCACCAATCCGCCAGGCCCGACGGTATCGCCAACCGCCTGAATGATGCCCTCGGCTTCCGGCAGTTCGAGATCCTTTGCCATGTCATCGAACGACCCCGGCAGGATCGATACGACGACAAAATCGACACCGGTCAAAGCCGACGCGATTGTCTCGCTGGCGGTATAACGAATAGAAAGCCCGTGGGCTTCAGAGAGACGATTGCCGATCGCTGCGTTACGCTGCGCGGCTTCCAGGTTGAGGTCGAATAGACGGATTTCTCCGGCCACCGTACGGTCATGAACCAGATCGGCCATCAGGACCTGAGCCCAATTCAGTGAGCCGCCGCCGATATAGGCTAACGTGATTTCGGAAACTGATTGCGAATGCATGCTTTCCTCCTCCTAAAAAGGACAGCGTTCATCGGCCCGGCGACAGGCGCCGGGCGTATCACAAGGTCATGAAATGCCCGGAACCCCCGGGTTGGTCGTTAGATATAGGAACGCAAATATTCCGACAGGCATAGGATCGCCATCGCCTGCCCATACGGCATTGCCGTCAGCTTGATCTGGCGGTAGTAATCGAGATCTGATCCCATGGCCGTGCCGAAGGACGTGTTCTGCAATTCACCGGCCGCATCGATATGGCCGATCACACCGTTCACCGCACGTTCCGCCACGGGAAGATATTCCGGACCGAGGTAACGCTTGCGCACGGCCTTCATAAGCCCGTAACCGAAGCCGGCGGCAGCCGAGGATTCCACATAGCTTTGCGGATCATTGATCAGCGTGTGCCAGAGACCGGACGGCGACTGATGTTCTGCCAGCGCTTCAGCCTGACGTTTCAGCGTCGAGATCAGGTGACGCCGGAACGCGTCGCCTTCCGGCAGGTCGAGTAGATCGAGAAATTCCGGGATGGCGATGGTGATCCACGAATTGCCGCGTGCCCAGAGCGCTTCGGCAAAATTGTGCTTGTCCTCGAAGGTCCAGCCGTGGAACCACAGTCCGGTCTTGCGGTCGGCCAGATACTGGGTGTGAATGAGAAACTGGTATTTCGCCTCTTCCACATATTCAGGCTTGTCAAGGAGCAGGCCAATCTTGGCCAGCGGCATGACGCTCATCATCAGCGTGTCGTCCCACATCTGCTGATGATTGACGTTGTTATAAACGATGTGCTGGATGCCGCCTTCGCTCGTGCGCGGCATTTCATGCATCACCCACTCCGCCCAAGTTTCCAGGTAGGGCCTCCAGGCCGGGTTCGGGTTGAGTTCATAGAGGCATGCAAGCGTCAGGAACGGGCAGACGGTATTGACGTTCTTCGTCGGGGTACCTTCGGCCAGACGCGCATCGAACCATGAGGTGATGATGTCGAGCGCCTTCTGGTCGCCGGTCTGCTGCCAGTAATTGAACAGACCATAAAGTCCGATACCGTGGGTCCATTCCCAACCGGCCCAGCCCTTCGTGTCGATCACCCGGCCATCTTCAAGACGCAGCAGAAATTCGCCCGTCTCGTCTTCTATGGCGACGAGATTATCCGCGAGTCGCTGGATCAAGCCCAAGACTTCCTGTCTCGGCGCCACGAAATTTTTCTGCCGCAGAAGCGCATGCATAGTCAAAGATACTTCCCTCCAGTGCCGCCGGACCTCCGCGCCCGGCCACGAAATCGGAACGCGATTTCATTCTGAATTTGAAGGAAGCATACAAAAAAATGAAATGCAATGGGCGCTCAGGATTTATCGATAGAAACCTCTCAAACCGCAAGAACTAAGGTTTTGAAGGAATTTTTCGTCGGTGCGGCAGAGGTTGACAATGTGCTGCAATATTTTCAAAATGTAATTCTATTTTTTTTGGAGTGATCGATGTCTGACGCCTCGCGCAACAAATCTGACAATGTGGCTGCGGTTTTGAAGGTCTTTTCGGTCCTTGAAACGCTGGCTGAGGAAGGGCGCTCCAGCCTGGGCGATATCGCTCAAAGAGCCATGACGTCCAAGGCCACCACACACCGATTGCTGCAGACAATTGTTGATCTCGGCTATGCCGAACAGGAGGATGAGACCGAAAAATATCGGCTGACGTTGAAATTGTTTGGACTGGGCGCGCGCACACTGCGTGGCCAGACACATCTGCTTCAGGCAGCAGACCGAGCTATGGGCGTGCTCTCTCGTGAGACTGGCGAGTCCATAAATCTTGGGGTGATGGACGAGCGAGAACAGCGCGTCGCTTATATCCACAAATACGACAGTGCCTATAGCCTGTCGATGAACTCTCCGCTCGGCAAACGTAATCCGTTGCACAGCACCTCTCTTGGAAAGGCGTTGCTTGCCTATCGCGATGAAACGGAAATCGCCGAGCGGTTGTCTAAGATGACATTCGAGAAACTGGCGCCGAAAACGATTACTGATGTTCAGACACTGCGTGAACAGCTGATCCGTATCCGCGAAGACGGTTATTCGGAGGAACTGGAGGAGAGTGAGGTAGGAGTACGATGCATGGCTGTACCCATTCGCGATCATCTGGGAAAGTCAATCGCAGCAATCAGTATCTCATTTCCGCTATTCCGCTTCGATCCGGCCCGCAAATCCACATATGTTCGGATATTATTGGAGGCCGGACAGATGGCTTCGAAGAGCCTCGGCTTTAGCGGCTGAATGGCTAAGTCGCCTTGGGCAAACATCCTCGAAACCACCCACTGGAGAAGCTACTCCAAGTGCGTCATGTGTATTTCGCAGGGTAGGGGAGCCGGCGTCTTCCTGCAAATTGGCCATGAACGCTTCAGTCGGCGTCCTGTAGCCTAGGCATTTTCTGCGTTGAGAATGCGTGCGATCTGGTTCATTGCTTGGGACATCAACCTTGAGGTCTGACGGCAAGAAGCGGCGGATGCGCTCGCTTGCGTTTTCTATCGCACATTTCAGCCATGGCGCGCATGGATCGCAGAACTGGATACGTACGTCGATACCATCTTCCAATGCCCGAAATGCAGCGAACTGCATGGCGCGATCTAAAGTAAAGTTCTGACGTGCAAAGCGCTGAACTGAGGAGGCTCGTTGTCATGGGAGGTTTTGCCATGGATCTCGCGAGATATAGTTCAACGACAACGTCACTGCTGTCGGGCCATCTCGTTGACCGAGACTTTCTGTTCAGGCAAACCCGTGAAGATGATGCCGATCGGCGAGGAGCGGTTGCTGGTAGTATCGGGACAAGCGAAAATTTTCAAAGAGAAGCCATTGAAATTACGGATTAAATGTACTCGGCTACAAGGCATGCCCTCAGACTTCGGATTACGGACCTGGTGAGGGCATCTGCAACTGGCGGGACCTTGTGCCCGCCAAGGTTGTTATCCGCTCGTCTCGGGATAACCCCCGTCCGCATATCAGGATGCTTGCGAGGCGGTGGGACCCGAAAACGCAGCAACCGCCGTGGCCTGCATCCTCGAAAGAGCCAACATGATTAACTCAGCCGGCGGTTACTTACGCAGTCTCACGCAGCGGTCGACCCGTGGCGAATTCTCACTCGGACCAATGATCATGGCCCTTATGAAAGCGCATGTAAGAGAGCCTTTGGCGGAGCGAGCGGGATAAACGCGCGCAAGCTTTTGCCGATTTATTTAAGAGAAATAACAGTGGTCAGCTGACCACTGTGCTATCTAACTGAATGATCTAGTATTTGTGCCTTCGACAACGCCTCGATCGCCTCCGACCGCCGCTTTCGCAGCCCGGGATTGCCTGGCAGCTTGCCGCGCGCTTTTGCCGCCTTGATACCAGCCTTAGTCCGTTCGGCGATCAGTGCCCGTTCGAGCTGGGCGACGGCGCCAAGGACCTGAAGGGAAAACATCCCCTGCGGGGAGGACGTGTCGATCGGATCGCCGATAGATCGAAAACGAACGCCGCGTTCTTCAAGATCCTCGATCACCTGCAACAGATTGCTAATGGAGCGGGCAAGGGGATCCAGCCGGACGACGACAAGCACGTCGCCGGCAGTCAGATCTCCGAGCAGTCTGTCAACACCGGCCGGGCCCGTGAAGCGCCAGTACTGTGCTCCTGAAACATCCGCTCGCAGCCGGCGGCGCGCAGGTCGTCCATCTGCGCATCATGGACCTGATCGTCGGTCGACACGCGGGCATAGCCGATACGACGTTTGGGGGCCGACGCTGGATTGACGGCCTGTCGTTTTGCCATGACTTTCTCGCGTGAGTATCTGGTGCTTTGTACAGATAAGGAATGTGTGAGCAAGCGTGTATTATGTGAAGAATCCAGCCCCGTGAGACGTCAAACGCGGTGGCGTACGAGTGAAGGGCCGAAGATGATGTGCAGGGCGCTGTGGCGGCCGTTCTAGGCGGGAATTCGTGAATATAGCGAAATGGAAGAAGATAGCAGCGGTTCTGGATCGGCTGAACGACAGAATTGGATCACACTATGGCTCACCTTAGTGCAGCCACATCATCCTCCTTCGTGCTTTGGTTTGTTCTTGGAGTTCTGAGGCTTCAATCCAGACTGGCAGTGCAGTCGGCCCAATAACGTAAATATGGTAGCGATAGACCGGCATTATCCCAATTGAGCGCGAGATTTTTTCCGATTTCTGGGCCCGTCGCGCCATCGAGCAAAGTTAATGTCGACGAGGCCAATGTCAGAGACCCCTGACACCCGCAACATCGGCTTTCTATGCCGCGACACCGGCCACATGACAGCCGAGCGACTGGACAGGATCTTCGATCTCCATCGCTATCAGTGCCTGATCTTTCAAGAATGAGTACATCGAATGCCATCTTTGACCTTGGTTGTGTAGGGTCATAAGCAGGCATCCCCGCGTTTGTTCCGGATTACCCGGAATGCCTTCGGTGGGCTCTACTGCCGCAGATTGTTATCTGTATTCAACCGACCCGCCTGGTCCGTTCAACGGCATTGTAAAGGTAAACATGGTCTCGTCCTCTCCTGAGGATACGTCCAGAGTACCGCCATGCACTGTTGAGATCTGTTTTGCAATGAATAGTCCCAGACCGAGTCCGTCCTTGTAGCCCTCAGACTGTCCGCGAACAAAGGGATCGAAGAGAGTTGGGATCACTGCATCCGGGATAGGCTTGCCGCCGTTAGCGACGGACAGGCGCAGTTGGCCGTGTCTCGTTTTACAATCAAGGCGAATGGGTTGGGTCTTGTCCCCATGGGTCAAGGCATTGCCGAGAAGGTTCGATACCAACTGTCCGATTTTCAGGGGATCGCAGGTTAGCGGCTGGAGAGGCTCGTAGGACGCGAGAATTTCATGATCAGGATGAACCGCTCGCAGTTCCTGAACAACCTGGTCGATCAAGAGCTGCAGCGACTGTTCCGTTTGCAGGCTCAGGCCGATACCAGTTCCTAGCCGGGCGCGAGCAAAGTCGAGGATGTTCTCGATCAGGCTCGACATCCGCAGCGCGCTGCCTTGCATCAGTCCAAGGACCTGTTTGCCCCGGTCGCTAAGCGCTTCCTTAGCCAGCATACGCGTGGCCGCAGTGATCGACGCAACGGGATTTCGGAGATCGTGGCTGAGAATGGCTACAAACTGCTCCCGAAGAACCCCATCCGCCTGTTCCTGCCGAAATCCCTCTTCGGCACTGTCTCGCTGGCTGACCAGCTCTCGTTCATACAACCGGCGCTCGGCAGCCAGCACAAACGCAATACGCGTCGTGTCAGGTAGACCGGCCGTATCAAGGTCTGCGAAGCAGACATGATCACGGGAATGGCTTTTCCATCGCGTCTCTTGAGATCAATGGTGACCTCACTTACGCCCTGCTGCAGCCTCAGCAGCAGTGCAAGATTGGTCTCGTAAAGAATGCGTGCGGCAATGCTGAGAATATCGCGCAGCCGCTTCCCATCAATCCCACCGGATGGATATCCGAGAAGTGACGATATCCAGTTGTTGGCTTGGATAATTACCCCATCGGGCGCGACCAGAAGGTAGCCGCATGGCGCATCGTCGAATAGTTGCTTGTAATCGAGGTTAGCCTGCCGCTCCGTCATCCCGATGTTTGAACGAAATCCATGATCGCCCTCGTGACTTCGTTGGGTGCGCTGAGATTAGGACAATGTCCGGTGGCGTCGAGAAGGACGAGCTTGCTGCCCGCGACGTGGTCTCGAACATACTCGCCGACGTTTTCCCCGGCGATAATGTCGTCGCGACATTGAAGGATCAGAGTTTTCGCGGTCACCTTAGGCAGATCGGCACGGTTGTCGGATGTGAACGTGGCACGCGCAAACTGAAGCGCGATCTGCGGGGCAGTCCGGCAGAAGTTCTGTGTGAGCTCCTGGCCAAGCTCTGGCCGCTCGGCGTTACCCATGATCGCCGGAGCCATGGTCGCCGACCACGCGAGAGGATTGTCCGCAAACGAGGCCAACAGCTCGTCTATGTCCGATCGCTCGAATCCACCAACGTACTCACCGTCGTTGATGTATCGAGGGGAGGGGCCAACCATGATCAGTGTATCAAAGATTTCAGGGGCCTTGAGCGACGCGACTACACCAATCATCGCGCTCACCGAGTGTCCGACAAAGATTCCATTTCGGATCCCGAGCTCATGACAGAGATCGACGATGTCTGCGGCATAGCCATCGAGAGATGCGTATTTTACAGGATCGTACGCTGACAGATCGGACTGGCCAGCACCGACATGATCCATGGTGACGACTTTGAAAGTCTGCTCAAAATGAGGTGCCACGAACCGCCACATGGTCTGGTCGCAGCCAAACCCGTGGGCGAAGACCATGGTGCGATCGCCTGAGCCGGCGGCTTTCACGTTGTTTTTGCTGAGAACTGACATTGGCTTTCCATCAAGAGGATCTTGCCACCTCTCGAGGTTCGGATGGAAAGTCTCCTCAGACTATTGCGTTTCCGGTTGCTCGTCCATGTAAACAGTGTTGGTTGCTCACCAAAAGCCGTCCTTTCGCGAGTTGGCCAGCTGAATTGGGAACGATGTGGCTCCCCGAGTGTTCACTCACCAAGCGGATCGTTAAACGGTCTGGTAATGGAC
>NZ_JAFLMY010000089.1:0-334 GCF_017313375.1 Agrobacterium sp. Ap1 | reverse complement strand
GATATTCCATCAGTGCGGAACTCGTCTCGATCGGAAAATTTTCCAGCCGGTCCGCCATGGCAACCGGCATCCGGAAACCCTCTGCCAGTTGCGAAAGGCGCAGTTTCTTTTCCGCGGCAAGCCAGAGAGGCGCCAATATGGGAAGAAAGCTGTCGCGTGTCGGCAGTGGGCAGATGGATTCGTCAGACAGGGAGAAGGTGGAGGCGGTCAGCAGGCCGCCATTGGCCTCAAACCCCATGACCTTCTCGCGCCCCGCGGCCAGTGCCTCGCTCATGCCGGCAATGACGAAGGGAGAGCCCACCCGCGTGCGAACCACGCGGAAGCTGCCGTTCGC
>NZ_JAFLMY010000088.1:0-334 GCF_017313375.1 Agrobacterium sp. Ap1 | reverse complement strand
GATATTCCATCAGTGCGGAACTCGTCTCGATCGGAAAATTTTCCAGCCGGTCCGCCATGGCAACCGGCATCCGGAAATCCTCTGCCAGTTGCGAAAGGCGCAGTTTCTTTTGCGCGGCAAGCCAGAGAGGCGCCAATATGGGAAGAAAGCTGTCGCGTGTCGGCAGTGGGCGGATGGATCCGTCAGACAGGGAGAAGGTGGAGGCGGTCAGCAGGCCGCCATTGGCCTCGAACCCCATGACCTTCTCATGCCCCGCTGCCAGTGCCTCGCTCATGCCGGCAATGACGAAGGGAGAGCCCACCCGCGTGCGAACCACGCGGAAGCTGCCGTTCGC